>CAVIWQ010000019.1:0-18486 GCA_963646605.1 Bacteroidaceae bacterium | reverse complement strand
ACTCAACGTGCGTTTTATAACTAAAGAATCTTCCAATTCAATATCATTCTCCGCTGCTAAATCAAATAAACGGCTCTTTTGAGGAGGAAGAGAAAAAACTGCTGTTACCGAAAGTTTATCTGCACCATGACGAATTAAAGCCGTATCAGCTCTGCAACCTAACACTAAACCCAACGAATCAAGCAGAATCGATTTTCCGGCTCCGGTTTCACCGCTTAATATGGTCAAGCCTTCGGCAAACTCCAAATCAAGCTTGTCGATTAGTACCACATTGCGAACAGACAGACTTTCCAGCATAAAACTCAGCCTTTGATGATACGGGCGGACTTTTTAGTCCACTCGCCTTTTGGATAGTTATATTTTAACACTTCATATGCTTTTTGCGCCTCTGTCGATAACCCCAAAATAGTATAAATTTCGACTTGTCGATATAAGGCCTCTTCAATATAAGCCGTGTTTTGATATTTCGAAACCACGCCCGAAAAACGATTCAATGCTGAAAGATAATTGTTTTGCGCTAAATAATAGCGGCCGACTTCCATTTCCTGTCCGGCTAAATTTCCACGGGCATAAACTATTTTTTCGCGGGCATCATCCGCATATTTAGAAGAAGGAAAACGCATAACCAATTGCTGCAGCGCTTCTAAAGCATTAGCCGTTTCCCCCTGATCGCGGTTAGCATCCGAAATTTGATCAAAATAGCAAATAGCTTTCAGATAATAGGCGTAGGCAATATTTTCGTTTCCGAGATGAAAGCGGATAAAACGGTCCAAAGCCATTACAGCATCATCGTAATTTTCGTTTTTGTAATAAGCATAAGCCCCCATAAGCTTTGCTTCCGTTGCCCAACGAGAATAAGGATATTCCAATTCGACCTTTTCAAAAGTTTCAGCCGCTTTTTTGTATTTGGTTTTAACCAGCTGCTTGTGACCGCGGTTATAAAGTCTTTCTACTGAAATATGTTCATCAACATCCTTATCGGAAGCGCAACCGCAAAGCAATCCGCAGGCGATAAATGCTCCTAAAAACAATCTTATTTTTGCCATTTTACACCAATTCATAATTTGAACTATCAGAAAATAGTTTTTTTAATACTTCGTTATTATGGAAATGTCCGGACTTCATTGCCTTCAAATTGCCGATAACAGCATACCCAGATGTATACATATCGCCAATTGCATCCAGAACTTTATGGTTAACACACTCATTTGCGTTCTTCATTCCATCTGGATTTAACACTTTTTCGCCGTCAAGAACCAAAGCATTATCCAAACTGCCGCCTTTTATCAATCCTAAAGACTGCAAATAATCAATTTGCGTTTTTTCGCAAAATGTTCGGCAAGGAGCAATTTCTTCAGCAAAAAGTTTTTCGGAAATTTTTCCGTGAAACTCTTGATGTCCGACGATCTTTGATGGAAACTCTATTGTAAAATCAATTGACAATCCGTTATCTGCCGGACTAAGTTCAACTCCACACCCTTTTTCATCCGTAAATGAAACTTTTTTAAGAACTTTCAAAAATTTGCGCGGAGAATTTTGTTCTTTCAGAGGTATCTGTTTTAATCTTCTATATAATGTTTCTGCACTGCCGTCCAAAATAGGGATTTCGGGATTAGAAACTTCTATTTTAGCATTATCGATACCCAATATATATAAAACAGACATCAAATGTTCTATTGTACTGACAATATTTTTATTACCATCGGCAAGGCAGGTGCAATTGCGCGTATCAAACACCTGCGAATACAAAGCTTTCATTTGCGGTTTTTCCGGCAAATCCGAACGAACAAAAACAATTCCGCTGTTTTCGTCAGACGGGAAAAAAACGAGTTTTGACGGCAGCCCCGAATGAAGACCTATTCCGCTGATTTCAAATTTTTCCGCAAAAGTATGCTGCAGCATAAAATCCTCCGTATAAAAACTTTCAGGCAGCCTATAAGCCGGGTTCTGTATTTTGCTTATCCTAAAGGAAAACAAAACGATAGCCATTCATCTGGGCACGACATCACTGACGTGCTCATCGCGACCTACCTCTGGAGCAGAGTGGAAACGCTCCGTTTAACTTTGAAAAATCAAAGCCCTCCTAATTTGGTCTTGCTTCAGACAGGGTTTACCTTGCCAAAAACATTGCTGTTTTTGCGGTGAGCTCTTACCTCGCCTTTTCAACCTTACCGGAATCAAGTCCGGCGGTAACTTTCTGCGGCACTTTCCCTTGGATTTCTCCAGCCAGACGTTATCTGGTGCCTTGTTTCCATAAAGCCCGGACTTTCCTCATTAACGGATTTTACCTTCCGCAACGCGGCTATCCGGCTGCCTGTGTATAAAATTAATCTATTCCGTATGAAAAGCAAGCAAAAAGTTATTTTTTTAAGACCTGTTATAATAGCTCGCAACTCTTTGTTTTATATGATTTTATATTTATTCAAGCACATCTACACACAGAACATAACATGAACAGTTAACAAAATGCTAAATTTTCCCATTGATTCCCAAAAATTCCCATGTTATACCATAACAGTAGGTAATCTAAAAATTTAAAGGGCAAAAAAGTTGAGAAAAACATTTCTCTTCATGGATACAATAATAAATAAGGTGGACGCAAAAGGCCGCGTTTCACTGCCCGCAGATTATCGTGCAATTGTTAAAGATTTATCAACGGAAATTGTTTGTTACCGTAGCTTGACTTCGCCCTGCATAGAAGGCTGCGCCGAAGAATTGCTTGAAAAAATCGCCACCGATATGGAAACTTCCCTTGACTTTTTTTCGCAAACTCAAGATGATTTAACCAATCTTATTTTCGGAGACGCCCGCCGCTTCAGTTTTGACAGCACCGGAAGAATTATGTTGAGCGAAAAGCTCTTAAAACATGCTCAAATTACTGATACCGCTGTTTTTGTGGGCAAAGGCAGAAAATTTCAAATCTGGAATCCTGAAAATTGGGCTAAAGAAGAAGCCCGTATTCGCGCCGAAGTTATGAAAAAACGTCCTTCACTGACTGTACAAGGAGGATGTTAAGGCAATGGCACAAAAACATATTCCGGTTATGTTAAAAGAAGTATTGCAGGCCTTGTCTCCTGTTGACGGAGGCATATATGTCGACGCGACTTTTGGCAACGGCGGATACAGCGAAGCAGTTTTACAAGCTGCAAATTGCAAAGTTATAGCCATTGACCGCGACCCCAATGTTTGCCAACGTGCTGAAGAATTAAAATCAATTTACGGAAACCGTTTTGAATTTTGTTCGGGATGTTTCGGCGATATAAAAACTTTGATAAATACCCCTGCTGATGGAATTATGTTTGATATCGGCGTGTCTTCAATGCAGTTAGATCAAGCCGAACGAGGTTTTTCTTACAACAAAGATGCCTTTCTTGATATGCGTATGTCCTGCTCGGGAACATCTGCTTTTGATTTAGTAAACAATACCGCCGAAAAAGATTTAGCCGATATTATATACAAATACGGAGAAGAACGCAAATCTCGCCAAATTGCCGCAAAAATTGCTGCTGAAAGACAAAAATCACCTATAAAAACCACACGCGAACTTGCTGAAATCATTTATTCAGTTATTCACAAAAAAGCAGGACAACCCGATCCGGCAACCAGAACATTTCAGGCTTTGAGAATTGCCGTTAATGATGAACTCGGTGAACTTGAACGAGGATTGAACGGCGGTTTGTCCGTATTAAAATCAGGCGGTAAAATCGTGGTTGTTACTTTTCATTCGCTTGAAGATCGCATCGTCAAAAACTTTTTCAATCAAAAATCTGGACGTCATGCCAATGCGTCACGCTATATGCCGCAAATAATCAACACTGTTCCGGCGGAATTAGAAAATTGTTCAAAAGCAATTTCACCGTCTGAAGAAGAAATTGCGGCTAATTCGCGCGCACATTCCGCAAAAATGCGTTTTGCAACCAAAATAACGGAGGCCGAACATGAATAATACAAAACCTGCCATCGTCTGCTTGTGGTTTGCTCTTGCCATATTTATGGCTTTTTGGACTTTTGCAATGAAAAATTCCGTTGAAGATCTTGAAAAGGAACTGGCTCAAATTAACAGTAAAATCAATGAAGATGTAAAATCGATACATATTCTTAAAGCGGAATGGAGCCACTTAAACAATCCTGAGCGTCTGAGAAATTTAGCTGCCAAGCATATTGCCCTTGAACCGGTTAAAGCCGAGCAAATAATCAACTATGCCTCTCTGCCTTTTGAATACGAATCAGATGCAACAACGCGTAAAATGCTGGCTCGCCGCAATATAAACAGCCGTGCCACAGAAAATAAAGAACTGCGCCGACTGGCTAAAGCCCAGAGGTAAAGTTTTATGAAACTATGGTTTAAGAAAAAAGAAAAGTTTTATTTGCCGGGGGAAGAAATTAAAGTCAACCGGTCTTTTTCTTTTAGTAATTACAATATCGAAAAAGATCCCTTGGCTAACTGTAAAGTCAGAATGGCTTGGGCAATTTTAGTCGTTGCCGTTATTTATATAACCATTGCCCTTCAGACCTTTCTTATTTGTTTCAGCGGATATAAGCCAAATATCAATAGTGATGAAGAAGACGGCGATTTGCCGCAGGTTCAAATTGAAAATCCGATTATGCGCGCTGATATTGTCGATAGAAACGGTACGGTTTTGGCAACTTCTTTACCAACAGTAAATTTGTATGCCAAGCCCAAACTTATTCGCGATAAAGAAGCTGTTGCCTCAAAATTGAGTGAATTTATTCCGGATATGCTGTATGAAGATATCTTAAACAAAATCAGCAAAAAATCCAAATTTGTTTATATCAAACGCAATCTCTCGTTAGCACAAAAATACCAAATTTACGCTTTGGGAATTGAAGGTTTGGGATTTGAAGATATGGAAAAACGCGTGTATCCGCACAAAAACCTTTTTTCGCATATTTTAGGAAAAACCAATATAGATAACATCGGCATATCCGGTATAGAAAAAGAACTTAACGAACGTTTGACAACTTCAGATGTGGCTCTAAAATTAAGTATTGATTCAGGAATTCAAGACACTATACGTGAAAAACTGGAAAGCGCTGTAAATAAATTTAACGCCCTTGGCGGGACTGCTATTTTAATGGATGTCAACAGCGGCGAAATTATTTCTATGATATCGCTTCCCGATTTTGATCCTAATTTAAGCGCTGCTCCGGAAGAGCGGGCACAGTTTAATTTTGCAACCAAAGGATTATACGAACCGGGGTCTGTTTTAAAAATATTCAACGCCGCTATGGGATTGGAAAGCGGAAAAATAAATTTAACCGACAAATTTGACGCCACAAAACCTCTAAAGCTCAGATATAACACAATTAAAGATTATCGAGGTGAAAATAGATGGTTAAATTTGCAGGAAATTCTTATTTATTCTTCCAATATCGGTTCCGCACAAATTGCCCTGAAAGTAGGCAAAGAAACACAGCAAAAAATACTCGGCAGTTTAGGCTTATTTGACCCGATTAAAAATTTTGAAGTTGCCGAAAAAGCAAGTCCGAGTGTGCCCCGCCGCTGGGGAGAAGAAACAACGGCAACCGTTGCTTACGGATACGGAATTTCAGTTACGCCTTTGCATTTGATTTCAGCGTTTGCCGCTGTTGTTAACGGAGGAACATATTATACACCGACTTTGCTGAAATATAATGAAAAACCCAAAGGGAAAAAAGTTCTTTCTACAAAAACCTCAAAAATGATGCGTGAGCTGCTCAGAGGCGTGGTTGTTAAAGGTTCGGGAAAACGAGCCAATGTCGCTGGATATGAAGTTGCCGGCAAAACAGGAACAGCGCAAAAATTAGTAAACGGCAAATATATTGATAAAAAAGTAATGACTTCTTTTATTGCCACTTTCCCTGTATCTGCTCCGCGCTATGCTCTGCTGTTGATGATGGATGAACCTAAAGCAAGCAAAGAAACTTATGGTTTTGCAACATCTGGTTGGAATACGGTTCCAACTGCCGGAGCAATCATCACAGCAATTGCTCCACAGCTAAATATCAAAGCTAATTATGATATTGACGATAAAAGAATGAAAATGATTGAAGCGTCATTTTTACGCTAATCAGAACAAAGACCGCTTTCATACTGATAATTTTGCCTGTTGTCCAAGCGTTGCTGCTCATTCTGCAATGTTATCTGAAAGCGATTAATTAAAGGTCTTATCGCATTTGCATAATCTGCATTCATATCATCAGTTATAACATCAGTATCTTCATCTGCATTTGCACCTCTGGTTTGCAATACAGCCAGCTGTTCTTTTAATCCCTTTTTCAAAGTTGGAAGATAATAATCCAAAACCGAAACATTAATTTGCTGATGCTGGCGCTCATGGCGCAAAACAACTTCATAAGCGCAAGTTCCCTCATTTATATCATTGCTGATATAAATAACGGGATTGCGGTAACCGATAAAAACATCGACACTTGCCGGAATGACGCAGATTCTTCCATTGATACTGCGGGATATTGTATTTAAGGATACTGACCAATCAACATCTACCAATGACAAACCGGCGGTAAACATACCTTCTTCAGTCAAATTATTGCGGGCTGCCATTATGTCCAGATTTTCGCGGTCATAATCAAAATTATATGTCAATTTTCCATAAGAACTGCGTAAGCGCAATTGCGGTTTTATATTTTTAAAACGATCGCAAACATCTGCTTTCTTTTGCTTTGCTTCGGAAGTTTTATTTTCCACTGCCGAATCTGCAGCAGGCGTATCGTTTTTTATTGCAATTTTTTCCTGTGCGCTAACTGAATTATTTAAACAGGCAAAAATGCAAAATATTGATGTCAAAAATGTTTTTTTCATGTATGTTAGTTTATATAATATTTATTAACATTATGTTTAGAGTTTTTAAAATGATTGTTTCAAAAATTTTAGCATTGACTGCTCTTTCCATCGTAATAGCTGTTTCAGCAAAAGCAGACGACAGTGGAAGATATACCCGCAAAGTTGTACGCCCGAATTTTTTTGTACCCGACAATGAGTTTAACAAACAAGAGCGTTTACCGGCTTTCCCGACAATTGACAACGGTACAATAAAAGTAAGCAGCGATGGACAAATTATGATAAAAAATGCAAATGAACCTGTTGCTGACAAAGCAGCTGCCGCACAACAGAACAAATTAAAAAATAAAAAAAACAAAGAGGTTCATCTCCCTTCATTTGCAAGCAAATTGCGTAAACAAGAAAATGAATCCGCTGTCAATGAAGAGATTTATGACAACAATGAAGAATTTAGCGAAACCGCTTCCAAACAAAATTCAGATAATACCATAAACACTCCTACCATTGTCAAAGCACCTATTAAAAAAACTTATACTGCTGAAGACGGATTAGGAAATGCTTTGAGTTCAGATGCAGCTTATTTGGCTAAAGAAAAAGCTTATGAGGAAGATTTAAAAGCTATGGCTCAAACCGGTGCCATGCCTGAAAACAGCAAACTGAATGCTGATTTGCAAAAAATGGACAGCGACATATCTTTCAGTGTTGATTAATTAATAAAAAAGCCTCTGACAAATCAGAGGCTTTTTTATTATAAACATTGTTAATTAATACATTGTCGACAAAACATTTTTGAAAGTAGATAAATCTTCCAAAGCGCGTCCTGTACCTTTAACCACACAAGCCAGCGGATTTTCGGCAATTGAAACCGGAAGTCCGGTTGCATTGCGCAACACTTGATCCAAATTAGCCAAAAGTGCGCCGCCGCCGGTCAAAACAATACCTTTATCGACAATATCGGCCGCCAATTCCGGTGCAGTGTTTTCCAAAGCAACTTTCACAGCTTCAACAATCTGAGCAACCGGATCCGCAAGACCTTCAGCAATTTGGCGTTCTGTAATTACAATTTCTTTAGGAACACCATTCATCAAATCACGGCCGCGGATTTCCACACTGCGCCCTTCACCTTCCTCAGGAGGACAAGCTGATCCGATTTCTTTTTTGATACGTTCAGCACTGCTTTCACCGACCAACAAATTGTGATTGCGGCGGATATAGGATACAATAGCAGCGTCCATCTTATCACCGCCTACGCGGACAGAACGAGAATATACAATTCCCCCCAAAGATAAAACAGCTACTTCTGTTGTACCGCCGCCTATATCAACCACCATGCTGCCTGTCGGCTCTGTAACAGGTAAATCGGCACCTATCGCCGCGGCCATTGGTTCTTCAATTAAACGAACTTTGCCGGCACCCGCCGCATCGGCAGACTCTTGAATAGCCCTGCGCTCAACGGCTGTTGAACCGGAAGGAACGCAAATAATAATCAGCGGAGAAACAAAAGACCGGCGATTATGAACTTTGCGAATAAAATATTTAATCATTTCTTCGGCAATTTCAAAATCGGCAATAACACCATCGCTCAAAGGACGGATAGCAGCAATATTTCCAGGAGTACGGCCGAGCATAAGCTTAGCTTCGTTACCTACGGCTTTAACTTGTTTTTTGCCGCGAATCTCTTCAATCGCAACCACTGACGGCTCATTAAGCACAATGCCTTTGCCCTTAACATAAACCAGCGTATTTGCGGTTCCGAGGTCAATAGCCATATCAGCGGACAGCAGACCCATTAGTTTGTTCCACATATAAATATTCTCCGAATTACAATCGTTATTAAATTTTTAGTTAATTTTTATAACATTACAGAAATTTGTGCAATCATTTATATTGTTTTTTCACATCATTTATAAAATTACTTTGACCATTATAACATTCGTAAAAAGTTAAATCTGCTTTAAATTTATTACGAAACCAAGTCAATTGGCGTTTGGCATATTGTCTGGTATGCAATTTCGACAACTCTGCAGCTTCTTCAAAAGAAACAGCTCCTTCAATTGCCGCTATCAATTCAGGAACACCTTTAGCCCGCATAGCCGGTAAATTAACCGGCAAATCACGGCTTATCAAATATTTCACCTCTTCAACAGCCCCTTGCGTCAGCATTTGTCCAAAGCGCATATCGCAGCGAACATCCAGCTCTTTTTTAGCGGGAAGCAAAGCTAAGGTTAAAAAATCAGCTTCGGGGATTTTTTGCACCATAGGTTCTTTATACCATTCAGCAATAGAACGTCCGGTTGAACGCAAAATTTCATAAGCGCGGCGCACACGGGTTGTATCCATGGGATTTAACATTGCTGCGCCTTGAGGATCTTGGTTTTGCAGGCTGTCATATAAAGCCTGCTGTCCGTTGTGTTCAGCAAAAGCTGCAACTTCTGCCCTTATTTGAGAATCTACTTCTGGAATCGGGGTTGTACCGTTTATTAAATTATCCAAATACAAACCGCCGCCGCCAACGACAATCGGCGTTTTTTTTCGACTCCATACTTCCCGTATGGTTTGAACCGCTTGTTCGAGCCAAAGGCAAACATTGCCATTAACGCTAACATCAAGATATTCATACAGGCGATGTTCGACTTTGGCATAATCTTTGGCAGAAGGAGCCGCCGAAATAACCGGTATCCCCTTATAAACCTGACTGGCATCGGCATTTATCACCACGCCATTCAGAGCCACAGCCAAATCAATGGCCAAACCTGATTTGCCGGATGCGGTCGGACCGCCTATAACAATTACATTTTTCGGCACGCTGCTTCCTCAACCAAAATTCCGCAAAGTTTTCCGTAAGTGCCTCCGGTGTAAGCATATTGTTCAGGCACTAATGAAAGCGGCGTCATTCCCGGAGCCGTATTGATTTCAAGCAAAACAACTCCATCTTTTTCGTTATAGCGCATATCACAGCGTGACAATGTTTGACAGCCGAGAGCTTCATGTAATTTTTCGGCATATTTCAATGCGGTTTGAAAAGCTTTTTGAGGAATTTGCGCCGGTATAATATGGTCTGTCGCCCCATCAGTATATTTGGCATGATAATCATAAAAACCTTTTTTAGGACGCATTTCTGTAACTGTTATAGCTTTTCCACGCAAAACAGCTACTGTCAATTCCTGCCCCTCAATATATTCTTCAACTAAAATTTCGCTGTTTTCATCATCAAATTTTACTTTTTTCAAATCTTCAGCGTCATTGATAATATAAACGCCGACGCTGGAACCGTCGCTTACCGGCTTTATAACATACGGCATAGCAATCTTGGTGCCTTTGTCCACAAAATCTTTATAAGATATTTTTTCACCTTCCGGAACTTTTATACCTATAGAACGGCAAACCAGCTTGGTTAAATTTTTATCCATACCGATTGCCGAAGCTCTTAAACCGGAATGAGTATACGGAATTTGCAGCATATCTAACAATCCCTGAATTTCGCCGTCTTCACCCCAATTTCCGTGCAAAGCGTTGAAAACGACATCGGGTTTTTCTTTTAATAAAACTTCAACAAATTTACCGGCATCTGTCAAATCATGGCTCACAACTTCATAACCTTCCTGCCGCAAAGCTTTAACTATTTCTCTGCCGCCGGTAAGGCTTACATTCCGTTCGGCAGAAAAGCCGCCCATAACTACCAAAACTTTCTTTGACATTTGTGCAAATTCCTTATAATAACTTAAATCTGGTTGGCAATTTAGCAAAATTTTTTTGAGAATGAAAGATATTTTAACAAAAAAAGCCTTATTGGTGTTGTTCTTCTGTTTTTTCGGCATACAATCCGCAAAAGCTTTATCCGTAAAGCATCATTTCACTGCCGTCGTCGGACCTTTCAATGCAAGCACAGCGGATTTCAAATATGAACTGAACAATACATTTTATGCTGTATATTCCAACATCTACACCCATGGGCTATTTGATACGCTTTATCCTTTTTCTGCTCATTATGCCACAACCGGTTCCGCAAAAAATAACAAATTTAAAACCGACACATACAGCTATAAATCAAAATCGCGTTTTTCGACCCGCACCAAAGAAGTTATTTACAGTTCCAACGGCGTTCCTTTGCAAATCATAAGCAGTAAAAATGGGCGTGAAAAAGTAAAAGAAATAAAAAACAAAGAAAATATAAATGATACAACCGACTTGCAGACCGTAGTCGCCAAAATTGTCCGCCAATATCACAAAACCCAAAATTGCAATGCCAAGATGAAAGTTTTTGATGGCAAAAGACGATTTGATGTTATATTTAAGGATTTAGGTGCTGATGAAATTAGCCCAGACGAAAAATCCCCCTATTTCGGAAAAGCGGTTAAATGTTCAATGTATATTGACAAGCTCAAAGAAGAAGGCGATGATTTACTGTGGAAAATGACTTCGGAAAGTCCGGTTTATTTTTGGATTATGCAGGACAACACCAACAAAGCTCCGTTTATAGCCCGAATTTCGGTTGAAAAAACGCCGCTTGGCGAAATGAATGTTTATACTACAAAAATTGAGGTAAGCGAATAATGAAATCAGAATTATTACTGCCAGCAGGTTCGCTGGTAAAATTAAAAACAGCAATTCTTTACGGAGCCGATGCCGTTTATGCCGGAACACCGGATATGAGCCTGCGTACACAATCAAAATTTTCACTTGAAGACATCAAAGAAGGCATTGAATTTGCTCATAGTCATGGCAAAAAAATTTATTTAACATTGAATTTATATACCCACAACAGCGATGTGGCAAAATTGCCGCACTTTATCGACACTCTGCGCGAACTTAAACCGGATGGCGTTTTGATTGCCGACCCCGGAGTATTTTTATATTTAAAAGAACATGCTCCTGAATTGAAGCGCTTTGTTTCAACCCAAGCTAATATCTGTTCTTATCAAACAGTTAAATTCTGGCAAAGTCTGGGAGCTGATTTGTGCGTTTTGGGACGTGAAGTTTCTTATGAAGAAATGAAAGAAATTCGTCAAAAATGCCCTGATATGGCATTGGAAACCTTTATTCACGGTGCAATGTGCATGTCTTATTCGGGAAGATGTCTTATTTCAAACTTTTTAGCAGATAGAAGCGCCAATCAGGGAAAATGCGCCCACTGCTGCCGTTGGCATTATCAATTACATGTACGCCTTAAAGACGGAACAGTAAAAGATTTAGAAATAAACGAACAAAATAAAAATATGTTTGAATATTTACTCAAAGAAGATTTTCGCCCTGGGGAACTTTATGAAGTTGTAGAAGATGAACACGGCGGTTATATATTAAATTCAAAAGATTTATGCATGATGCCGCGGTTAGATAAAATTTTGGATTTGGGATTACACTCGCTCAAAATCGAAGGCCGCAACAAAACCGAATATTATGCCGCAATCACAGCCCGCAGTTATCGTCAGGCTATTGATGATTATTATCAAAATCCCCAAAATTGGAACAGCGAAAAATATATGGCAGAATTAAATACTTTACAAAACCGCGGATATTGTCTCGGTTTTTACGAAGGACATTTAACTAATATCAGTCAAAATTATGAATATACCCGCACTTTGGGAGATTGGCTTTTTGCCGGTTCTATTGTTAAGTGGGATGGCGATGACGCGATTTTTGAAATTCGCAATTTTATAAACAGCAATGAAGAATTTGAATTCTTAATTCCGAATAGTTTAGAAGTTATCAAATTAAAATTAAGCGAATTTGAAGATGCTGAAAGCGGCGAAATAACCCCAAAGGTTTCCGCTGGTCAAGAAAAGAAAATAAGACTGCGTCCGACCGTTTGGAATAAACCGATTGCCGAAATTAAAAAATTATTGCCTCAATATGTTATTGCACGCAAATTTATGCCCTTATCCGGCGAAAACGCAGCAATGCTGCAACATAAAAAAGACGAATTTGAAATTATCTGCAAGTAAAGGAAACTAGGCGCGGCGGAAAATGCCTTCTTCAATAGGAGGTAAAAATCCGCTGCGCCGTCCGACTATAAATTCCACACTGTCAACACGAGATAAGGCTGGTCCTTTATGGCATGAAACAAGCATTTCTTCAATTTTATCATCTTCTCCGCTCATTAAAATTTCAACACTGCCATCAGCTTCGTTACGCACCCAGCCCGAAATTCCTCCGATACGTTTTGCTTCATGCACAGCAAACCAACGAAACCCTATTCCTTGTACGCGTCCTTTGATTTTTATGTAAACTTCTTTCATTTTCTTAAAAAATTTTCAATAGCTGAAAGTTCGTTTTTCATATTCTGACGGCGTTCTTCAGCTATTTCATCATGTCCCCAGCGGTCAGCCTGACTGAGTTCTTCCAAATAAGCGGCGTCAAATGCCTGTGAGGCGTTGATGTGTCCTTTGACCAAAGCTGCTGCTAAAAGCTCTGATTTCATATTCATTGAAGCCAGATAAAAAGCAGCCAATTCTTTATTGCTCATACCTTCCATAAAATGACGCAAACCGGCCAAACTGTTTTTGTCGATTTCTTTTACTTCAAGCTTATCCGTTGCTGTATATCCGGCATTCAGGGTTTGATTGGCCCACTTCAATACAGGAGCCCACAGCTGTTCTTGTTTTTCGGCAACTGAAGCATCTGTATCCCAAAACAGCAATGAATCTGTTTTGGAAAATTGTACCAATTTCGAAATTATATCATCGCGGTGTTGTTCAATTTCACACACTGCCTGTTCAAGTTTTTCTTTAGTCATTATTGCACCTATTTACCTTTTTTAATCGGCGCGGATTTTAACCTGATTATTTTAAAATGTTCTTAATAAGCCCTTTTGCTGTGTTTTTTATTTCTTTTGCACTGTCTTTTACCATATCAATGCCGTTATTCACGGCCTGAGATGCCCCCTGATAAGTTTTTTGAGCTGTATTGGCGACACCTGTCGGTTTTGAAAATTTATTTTTGTAGATTGTATTTTCCAAAGCCGTATAGCATGGAGCAGTGTCTTTATCAAGCAGCATCTGAGCTCCGTTAAGCGCTCCGCCGGTTGCTGCAATTCCGGCTATTGTTTTGAGCGCTCCGCTTTCATCAATAGCTATTTTAGGCGACTGTAAAGTTCCGTTAACTTTTATCAAATTAGACAAAGCATGAACAATACTGACATTTGCAACGCCGCTGCGATAGGCATTTATATTGAAACTAAGTTTGTCATTCCGCAAATTAAGCGTTCCGCTGCTTACCAAATTGAGTTTGTCTGAATCGATAGCTATTCCTTTGGGAAAAGTTATTTTTCCATTTTCAAAGTCGGCACGGACAACCGCACATTTCAAGCTTACATTTTTATTTTTTTGAGTATCTATTTTCAAAAGATTGAGCAATTGCGATACAAAACTATTAGTCAAAAATTTCAAACTTCCGCTCTGCAATTCTGATTTGTCAACAACGGCAACAACCTGACCGTTCAAACTGTCGGCTACCGCACGCAGCGTTGAACCGCTGCCTTTCAAATCAATATAAGTTTGTGTGCTGCCGCCGGAAAGAAAACCAAAGTCACGCTCGTTTTCGACTAAAAATTCACGATGAATATCGTTCATTAATATCCCATCTGTCGTCCCTTTGATTGCAATGCTGCGGGAAGCAGCCGAGACCACAGCCGTCAAACTTGCTTTTCCTTGTCCTAAATTAAAATCAAGCGGTTTAACATTTAGCGTACCATTGTTTAAATTTGCCTGTAAATTGACGTTTTTTAACAACAAATCCAAGTTAACAACCAATTGTTTTAACTTTAATGAAATTTTTGCATTAACCGTTTTCAGTAAATCATAAGGAATGACTTCTGCCGGAATCATGGCACTTGCCTGCGCCGACTTGATAAGCTCAATATTAAAAGCTGTCGGTGAAGAAGAATTTAAACTTTCCAAATCAAATTTATCACCTTCTATAGAAGCTGTTATATACGGAATTTTTTCCGATATATTTGCGCTGATTTTGCCTTTCAACAAATTTTTCACAATATTTAAGTTTGTTATATCGAGATTAATCTGAGCAAGCGTAGCATTGCCGGTGCCGATAAGCGTTGTTTCGGGAGCATTCATATTGCCTGCCGGATTATATATATTATAATCAAAAACCGCACTCAATTTATCAGATGTCAAATTTTTTATTTTAGCATTCAGCAATGCCTTTATTCCCAATGCTTTAACATCCAATTTCAACGGATATTCGCCCATTCCCGATAAAAGTGCAGACAAAGAACCGAGCTCACCTTTGCCATTAAGCTCCATTCCGTTAAAAACCACATCCCAGCTGACATTTATCGGGCTGTTTATTCCTTCAGTATTAAAACTGATTTGATTGATATTCAGACTTATTTCTGATTTTGTTTTAGAATCGTAATATTTGACAATTCCGTTTTCTATTGCCACTTCACGCGCTACAAAGTCAGACAGAAAATCCGCCATACCATCTTTTTCAGCTGCATTTGCCGATTTTATCAGCCAACCGCTTTCTGATACCGCGGCAGATTTGTCCGTAGAAGCAAACGAAATATCCCAATTGTTTTTTCCATCCTCAGAGGTTTCCAAATATATCTGAGGTTCCTTCAAAAGCGCCCTATCCACCACAATTTGTTTGGATAGCAAAGGCAATAATGAAAAACGCAATTCAATTGTTTTAATTTTTGCCATCTGCGGATTTTTTGCCCAGACAGGATTGGCAAAAGAAATATCATTGATTACAATCGTCGGTATTAAAGAAATTCCCAAACTGGCATCTCCGGCAATTGTCAATTTACGACCGGTTTGTTCATAAACCATATTTTCGGCAAAAGTCTTATATTTGTTTAAATCAAAATTTTTCAAAAAAACATATACAAGAACTGCTATTGCCAAAATAACAACAAAAACAATTCCGAAAAACCATTTTAAGAATTTCATTTTTCTATCCTTTTAAATTAAGTCCTGCTGTTTTTAAGCTTTCTTCAAAATAAGCCGGAAGCGGAGCACTGATAACTATTTTTTTATTATATATAGCTGACAAATCGATTTTGTAGGCATGCAAATGTAATTTATCAGCAAATAAGCTGCATTTGGCGCGTGTTTGACCTCCGAAGTATTTGTCATCGCCGACTATCGGGCAACCTATAGACTCAAGATGAGCTCTGATTTGATGTGTGCGCCCCGAAAGCGGACTGGCTTCAATAAGGGCAAATTTTTCACCAACATTATCAATAACTTTATAAAGGGTTTTAGCGCTTTGACCTTCGGGATTTACCTGCATTTTTTCGCCGATTTTCAGCAGCGGGGCTTTAATTTCGCCTGTTTCTTGACGGGGACAGCCGTTTACCAGCGCCAGATATGTTTTTTGCAATTTATGTTCGCGAAAAGCTTTGGTCAACATATCCGCTGCTTTGCGATTTCTGGCCAAAAGCAATACCCCGCTGGTATCTTTGTCTATACGGTGCACCAACTTCGGACGTTCTTCTTTTTCAAAAATCAGCGCATCAAGCAAACCATCAACATGAAAACGTGTGTTTGTTCCTCCTTGCACTGCCAAACCTGACGGCTTGTTTATAGCGATAATGTCATTATCTTTATAAATGACCAAACTCTGCATAAACTCAATTTCTTTAGGCAGCAATGTTTTGCTTTTTTCGGGTAAGGCTTCATCATTTTTAAGCGGCGGAATTCTTACCACTTGTCCGGTTGCCAATTTTAAGGAAGCCTCTGCACGCGCTCCATCCACTTTTATCTGTTTGGTACGCAGCAATTTTTGCAGTCTTCCCATTGTAATATTGGGATAATATTTCAAAAACCAGCGGTTAAGGCGCATTCCGTCATCGATTTCTTTAACTTTCACTAAGTCCACAGCCATATTTTTATCCTCTGCTCATTTGTTTTTTGAGCAATTCAAGTTGCATAAAATAATCTTCTTTTCCGGCTTTCAGCATTCTGTCTTTCAACTTATCACACCGTTCAATATGTTCTTCCATCGGCTTTAATTGTAAATTTTCTATAAATTTATCAAAATCATCACCAGTTTTGAAAGACGGTTTATCTTTGCCGAATTCATATATTTCAATCGGAAATCCCAATTCAACCGCTTTTTGTACAAAATCGTCAACCGCGCAAGACACATTGCCCGAAACATTTGGCATAACATGTAAAGGATTTCCTTTCGGATATGGCGCTCCCTCATGGCGAAAACGTTTGAACCGAGTAAACGCATCATCATAATCTGCCTTGCGTTCTGCCACATTCATAGCTGCCTGATATTCGTCAACCAACATAACTTTTATGTCTGTTTTATACCCTTTATTTTCCATCCATTCAATCATACTCATTGTCTGTTTAATGGCAGAAGTATCATAGGTAATATTATATTGTTTTTTGATTGCTTCCGTAATAATTTTTTTATTAACGTTGGAAGCAAATTTGGCTATATCTTTATCGAGAAAATCTTTTTCCCGAACGTCAATATCAAGTTCTTTGGCATATTCAGCAATAACATTATCTGCCGAAATAATCACACTATTTTCGATTTTGGCGGCCAGAGTTGACTTTCCAGATCCCGGAGCTCCTATCAATGCTGTAAAAACAGGCTTTTCAACCGGTGTTTTGCCTTCAAAAGCCATTTTTTTCATTTTTTCGAAAAAATAAATTTGTTCGTCTTCAGCTAATTCAAGCATCAGTTTTCCTCCTGAGATTTATTTTTATTCTTTTCATATCTTAATTTGTCAAAATACTCAATCCGCTTTTTGATTTCACGTTCAAATCCACGCTCAACCGGCTCATAAAGCTTTACTCGTTTCATACCGTCCGGAAAATAGTTCTGTCCTGAAAAGCCATCGGCAAGATCTTGATCATAAATATAGCCTTCATGGTATCCCAATTGTTTCATTAATTTTGTAGGAGCATTCAAAATATGCTTCGGAGGCATAAGAGATCCTGTTTGCTTGGCTAAATCAAAAGCCTTGTGCATTGCCTTATACACACCCGCTGATTTTGGCGCAGTAGCCAAATAAGCCACCAGCTGCATAATGGCTAAATCACCTTCAGGCGAGCCAAGACGATCATAGGTTTCCCAACAAGCAATGGCCTGTGTTACCGCATTTGGGTCTGCTAAAGAAACATCTTCAACGGCAAATCGAGTCAGCCTTCTTAAAATATATTTAGCGTCCTCCCCAGAGGTCAGCATACGCGCCGTCCAATAAAGAGCCGCATCGACATCAGAACCGCGTAATGATTTGTGCACAGCCGAAATCAAATTATAGTGGCCATCGCGCCCTTTATCATACACCGGCGCGCGGGAACGTATAATATTTATAAGGCTTTCCTTATTAAATATTTCACCTGATTTTGCATAATTAAAAACACTTTCAGCCATATTCAAAATGTAGCGGCCGTCACCATCGGCGATTGCTTTCATTAAATCTCTGGCTTCTTCGTCAACCGGCAGTTTGCGTCCGATTTCTTTTTCGGCACGTTGAAGCAAAACTTCAAAATCATCTGATGTCAGGCGATTAAGAACAAAAACCTGACATCTTGATAATAACGCGGCATTAAGCTCAAAAGATGGGTTCTCGGTTGTTGCTCCCACCAAAATAATCGTACCATCTTCCACATAGGGCAAAAAACCGTCTTGCTGTGATTTGTTAAAGCGATGAATTTCATCCACAAAAAGCAATGTGCCTTTGCCTTGAGTCGTACGGC
>CAVIWQ010000018.1:0-18712 GCA_963646605.1 Bacteroidaceae bacterium | reverse complement strand
TGGATGAGCAGTGTGATAAATTATTAAAAATAAAACTTGATGAGTAAAAACAAAGAGATATGACTTTAATTTCGGTATTGGTAACATTTTGCAATCAGGAAGAATATATTCATCAGGCTCTTGATGGTATTTTAAAACAAAAAATCGATTGCGAATATGAAGTGTTGGTCGGGCTTGACGGCAAACGTGAAAAAAGTTTGAAAATTCTTAAAGAATATACTGAAAAGTATAAATTTATCCACGTTTATGAAATTGATTGGGCTGAGCGCAATTGTATAAATATAGAAAAAGCTTCAGCAAATCGTTATAACCTTTTAAAACACGCAAAGGGAGATTATTTTTGCATATTGGACGGTGATGATTGCTATGGCAGTGCAAAACAATTTCAAACCCAATTGCAAGAACTGCAAGAAAATCCGGATTGCATAGGCTGTGCTGTCGGGCGTGTTACTGTTTGTGAAAATTGTGATAGAAATGTTATTTTTCCTGATGTGAAGTTTTATACATTAAAAAGCTATATCAAGAGCAATTTGTATATTCACAATGGTTCTATTTTGTTCAGAAATATATTTAAGCAAGGATTTCCTAAGAATTTTCCCGAAAAAATACTTAATGACACAACAATGACAATGTATATGATGAGAAAGGGAAAAGTTGTTTATGTCCCTTTATTTTCTTACAGATACACCATCAGTGAAAATGGGATTTATCAGGGGAAAGATGTCCTTGTCAAAAATTTATATGCGGTTTTAGATGCTGAAATAAATTTGCAATATGTAGGCGTATGTCGAAAAGAGCTTTTAAAGAAATATAAGAAAAGGTTTAAAGACTTATATAAAAAACGTAAATTATACAGTATTTCAGACCCTGAAATCGATAAGATTTTAAAATTTGCTCAAGAGAATAACTGTCGGTTATTGCGTGCAGTTTTGGCTTATGGCCGCAGCAAAAGCGGATTAGGGCGCTGGTGGTGGAGCTGTGTCGGAAAGGTGTTGCTGAAAACCAAGTGCTATTCTGGAAAAATAAAATAAGTTATGCAACAAATGTTGCAAAAAAAACTTGCAAAAATAATTCGTTGTGTTATACAAGGGCAGTGTTTTAAGAGAATATGCTCTTAATAACATAATTTTATGTATAAAACTTGTGGGGGATTAGCCATAATCTTACCACAAACCTAAGTGAGGTATTAAAATGGCTGTAAAATCTAAAAAGAAAATTTTAGGATTGATCAAGCTGCAAATCCCCGCTGGAAAGGCAAACCCTTCTCCTCCGGTTGGTCCTGCTTTGGGCCAAAAAGGCTTGAACATTATGGAATTCTGCAAAGCTTTTAACGCTGCTACTCAAAAAATGGAACCAGGAATCCCTGTTCCGGTAGTGATTACTGCTTATGAAGACAAGTCTTTCACTTTCATTACAAAACTTCCTCCGGTCGCTTATTATATTAAGACCGCTGCTAAAGTTAAATCCGGTTCTAAAGAACCAAGCAAAACTTTTGCCGGCCAGATTACTATGGAACAGGTTAAAGAAATTGCTACTGCTAAAATGCCGGATTTGAATTGTTCAACAGTAGAATCGGCTATGAATATGGTTAAAGGTCAGGCTGCTTCTATGGGTATCAAGGTTGTGGAGTAGGAAGATGTCAGGAAAAAGAATTGTAAACATTTATAAAAACGTTGACAAGTCAAAACTGTATTCTCTGAAAGAAGCAGTAAAGCTGGTTAAAGAAAATGCTAATGCTAAATTTGACGAAACTGTTGATTTGGCTATCAATCTTGGTATTGATCCGAAATATGCCGACCAAATGGTAAGAGGCGTTTGCTCTTTGCCTAACGGTACAGGTAAAACTGTTCGCGTTGCTGTTTTGGCTCAAGGTGAAAAAGCTGACGAAGCTAAAGCCGCCGGTGCTGATATTGTCGGTGCTGAAAATTTGATTGATTCCATTTTGTCAGGCAAAGTTGAATTCGATCGCTGCATTGCTACTCCTGATATGATGGGTATGGCTGGTAAAGTCGCTCGTATTTTGGGACCTAAAGGCTTGATGCCAAACCCAAAATTGGGTACTGTTACTATGGATGTAGCCGGAGCTGTTAAAAAAGCCAAAGCCGGTGAAGTTCAATATCGTGCAGAAAAAACCGGTATCGTTCATGCCGGAATCGGTAAAGTAAGCTTTAGCGAAGATGCTATTTATGAAAACGCCAAAACTTTGATTGACGCTATCATTAAGGCTAAACCGTCAGGCGCCAAAGGAACTTATATGAAGAAAATTTGCATTAGTTCTACAATGGGTGCCGGCGTTCATGTTGATCTTGCAAATCTCTAATTTTTGAGCTTGTAAGATTAAACACTGAAAATTCGGGCGGATTTTTTGTCCGCCCAATCTTCCCGAAAATCGGGAAAACTGTCCAAGACTGCAGGCGGGTATCCTTAAATATCCTGCATAGACGGGAGTTGAAATTTTATTTTTCTCCTGGACAGATTAACCTCATTGCCTGTAAAGGTGATGAAAATGTGAAATCAAACATCGTTTTGTGATGATGTTTTATTTGGAGATAGAAAAGTGAATCGTGATGAAAAAGCACAGTTGCTTGAAGAACTGAAGCAGTTGTTCAATGATTCTGAAGCTGTGGTAATCTCTCATTATAAAGGATTGACCGTTGCAGAAGTTTCTGAATTGCGTGACAACATCCGTAAAACCGGAGCAGGTTTTAGAGTAACTAAAAATCGCATCACACGTCTGGCTCTGAAAGGCACAAAATTTGAGGCTTTGTCTGATTTGTTCAAAGGTCCGACCGCTGTAACGTTCGCCCATGATCCAATCTCAGCCTGCAAAGCTTGTGTTGAATTTGCAAAAGGCAACGAAAAATTGGTTATCCTCGGCGGTGCTATGGATACCGGTGTTTTGTCACTTGAAGAAATTCAAAAATTGGCAAGTATTCCGTCTATGGACGAATTGCGCGCCAAAATTATTGGTTTGCTTCAGGCTCCTGCTGCTCAGTTGGCTCGTGTTACCAAAGCATATTCAGAAAAAGAAGCAGCCTAACAGCTGTGTGTGTTGTAGTTTTTTATAAAACAAGATTTAATTTATTTATGGAGAAAAAAGATGGCCGATTTAGCCAAGTTAGTAGATGAATTGTCAGCTTTGACCGTTATGGAAGCTGCTGATCTTTCAAAAATGTTAGAAGAAAAATGGGGCGTTTCTGCCGCTGCTGCCGTAGCTGTTGCTGCTGGTGCCGGTGCTGCTGCCGTTGAAGAAAAAGACGAATTCGAAGTTGTTTTGGTTGCTGCCGGTGACAACAAGATTAACGTTATTAAAGAAATCCGTGCTATCACACAATTGGGCTTGAAAGAAGCTAAAGATTTGGTTGATGGTGCTCCTAAAACTATTAAAGAAAGCGCTCCTAAAGCTGAAGCTGAAGAAATCAAGAAGAAACTTGAAGCTGCTGGCGCTAAAGTTGAATTGAAGTAATTTCGATTTAATAGCTTTAATAAAAAACTCCTGAGAAATCGGGAGTTTTTTTGTTTAAAAGGTAAGTATTTTCAGTTACAATATTCTTGTTTTATTATGAATGTGAGAATATTTATGAATAATCTGTATGATTTCGAAGAAGAAAACAATATTGCAGCTGTTTGTGCTGATAAAGCGTTTGAGTCAGCAGCCAATCAAGGTGCTTTCTCTGCCGAAGCTCAAAAAATAGCAAAGTCGACTTTTGATTATGTCCGCCGTTCAAGAGCTGAAAATTTTCTTAAAGATTTGAATGAAAAATTAGGTCAATTATCCAATATGGATGTAGTTAATTTGTTATTGGCTTTAATCGCTGATGGTTTGATTATTGAAGATGATGAAGATTTGGAATATTGGATTTCACGTTTGGAAATTTTGATAGTCAATCGAATCAGTGAATATATGAATTTTTCACTGGCAATGAATCGAGCTTCAGGTAAAGAGCTTAATCAGTTTATGAGTATATTTAAACAGATTCCGGTTTCTGAATTTGAAAATATGGAAAAAATGACGCAGATTATGCAATTTTTGCATATGAGAAAATCTCCTTTGGATGATAAATCGCCGGCTTATGTAAAATGGAGACAATCTGCAGAGCAATTTGCCCAAATAGAAAAAATGATAAAACGCGATCTGAACAGGCGAAAAAATTCGCATGATATTCCGAACAATAATAACCGCCGGCATGATTCTTTGTCGCAATTAAAAGCTAAAATGCAAAGTGCAGGGGTGGCAGAAGGCGGAAATTATTGGAACGATGTTATTGCGGCTTATAATATGAGCGGGGACAAAGAAAGTTTTGTCAGCCAGTGGACTGCTGATTATGAGCGCATAAGTCAAGAAAACGAATCTAAAAATACTGTTGAAAACACGCATTCAATAGAGAAAGAAAATGAAAAAATTGCTCAAAATGAAAATCTGCAAAAACAGATGGAAAAACAAGAACAAAATGATTATTTGAGCACTGAATTTACAAATGAGGCAAATCAAAAAGCGGCAATGGCAATAACCGAAAGATATGGGATAAAAATAGATAAAGATAATATTGCTCGTGTTAAAATGGTTGTGAAATCAGGAAAAGAAATGTGATTTTTTTTCTTTATTTCCGCTGTTTGAAATATTGTACACATCGGAAAAAAGTTTGTTTTTAAAAGTATTTTTTGCTTGCAAGAATCAGCAATGTGAGGCATTATCGCATCTGAATTTAGCTGCGAATCGCAGCGATTGCATGCAATTATTTTATATTAGCTCATCAAAAACGGGACGAATCCGTAGAATTGATGAGAATTTTCGTTTTAAAACATATATATCAACCTTCTGCGGGCGGGATTCAAATTTTTTGATAGTATTGTCGCAGAATATAACCACGAGGATTAAACACAATGAAAGAATCTTATACGAGCAAAAGACGTGTAAGAAAGAACTTCGGCCGAATCGACGCTGTGTCGGAAATGCCGAGTTTGATTGAGGTTCAGACCGCCTCATACCGCAGTTTTATTGAAGGAAAAGACTGTGAGTTTGGTCTTGAAGAAGTTTTTAAATCCATCTTCCCAATTAAAGATTTTTCCGGCAACGGCGAACTCGAGTTTGTTAAATATGAGCTCGAAACTCCGAAATATGATATGGATGAGTGCATTAAACGCGATATGACTTATGCCGCTCCGGTAAAAGCAACTTTGCGCTTGGTGGTTTGGGATGTAGATGAGGCTACCGGTGCCAAATCTATTCACGATATCAAAGAGCAAGATGTTTATATGGGCGATATTCCTTTGATGACGGACAAAGGTACGTTTATCGTAAACGGCACCGAACGCGTTGTTGTTTCGCAAATGCACCGTTCTCCAGGGGTTTTCTTTGATAATGACAAAGGCAAAACGGTTTCTACCGGTAAATATTTATTTGCAGCCCGTGTTATTCCTTATCGTGGTTCTTGGCTTGATTTTGAATTTGACGCTAAAGATTTGCTGTATGCACGTATCGACCGCCGCCGCAAGCTTCCGATTACTTCTATTTTGTATTCTCTCTATTCTAAAGAAACTGAAGAAAAACTTAAAGAGCTTGCAAAAGAAGGCAAAAAAATCGACAGAAACGATGTTAAAGGTATGGATAAAGAAGAAATTCTTGCGTACTTCTATGATACCGAAACTTTTGTTGCCGATAAAAAAGCTTGGAAAGTTAAATTTGTTCCTGAACGTATGAAAGGTATTAAATTAAGTTTTGACTTAGTGGATGCCAAAACCGGCAAAGTTGTTGTTGAACAGGGCAAAAAATTGTCAATTCGCGCAGCTAACAAATTGGTAGAAGAAGGTTTGGAATTTTACAAAGCCGGAGATGAGCGTTTAATCGGCAAATATTTGGCAACTGCTCTGGTTAATGCCAAAACCGGTGAAGTACTGGCTGATGCCGGTGCTGAAATCACTGCTGAATTGCTTGAACAAATCCGCGATGCCAAAATCAATGAAGTTAAAACACTTTATATTGATAATATCAATGTCGGTCCGTATATCCGCAATACTTTGGAAATTGATAAAAACCACTGCCGCGAAGAGGCTTTGCTGGATGTTTATCGTGTTATGCGTCCTGGTGAACCGGCAACTTATGAAGCTGCTGACCAATTGTTCAAAGGTTTGTTCTTTGATAATGAACGCTATGACTTGTCATCTGTCGGCCGTGTAAAAATCAACACCGCTCTTGACATTCCTTTTGACGAGGCGCCGGATACATGCCATACACTGCGTAAAGATGATATTTTGCGCATTGTAAAGCATTTGGTTGAATTGCGCGACGGTCATGGTGAAGTTGATGATATTGACCACTTGGGCAACCGTCGTGTTCGCTCTGTCGGCGAATTGATGGAAAATCAATATCGTATGGGCTTGTTGCGTATGGAAAGAGCTATTCGCGAAAGAATGAGCGCCGAAGTTTTGAATAATGTTAAACCGCAGGATTTGGTTAACGCTAAACCGATTGCTTCGGTTATCCGTGAATTTTTCGGCTCTTCTCAGTTGTCCCAGTTTATGGATCAGAACAACCCGTTGTCTGAAATTACGCATAAGCGCCGTTTATCGGCTTTGGGCCCCGGCGGTTTGTCTCGTGACCGTGCTGGTTTTGAAGTCCGCGACGTACATCCGACACACTATGGACGTATCTGCCCGATTGAAAGCCCTGAAGGTCCGAACATCGGTTTGATTAACTCCTTGTCAACCTATGCCCGCATTAATAAATACGGTTTTATTGAATGTCCGTACCGTAAGGTTGTAAACGGCATTGTTACCAAAGAAGTTGTTTATTTGTCAGCTGATCAGGAAGGCAAATATATTATTGCCGAAGCAAATGCCGAAGTAAGAGATGACGGTACATTTGTGAAAGATACAATTGCTTGCCGTAAAGCCGGTGAATTTGAGTTTGCAACACCAGCCGAAATTAATTTTATCGACGTTGCTCCTCAACAATTGGTTTCTGTTGCAGCAGCATTGATTCCGTTCCTTGAAAACGATGATGCGAACCGTGCTTTGATGGGATCAAACATGCAGCGTCAAGGCGTGCCTCTTTTGCGTTCGGAAGCTCCATTGGTTGGTACAGGTATGGAAGCTACCGTTGCTAAAGATTCAGGCGCAACCGTTGTTTGTAAATATGACGGTATTGTAGATGCTGTTGATGCTAATCGTATTGTTGTTCGTTCTCAGAGCAAAAATTCAAATGACGTCGGCGTTGAAATTTATAAATTGCAGAAATTCCGCCGTTCTAACCAAAATACCTGCATTAATCAGGTTCCGTTGGTGAAAGTTGGCGACGAAGTTAAAGCCGGTGATATTATGGCTGATGGTCCATGTACAGATATGGGTGAATTGGCGCTCGGTAAAAATATGCTGGTTGCGTTTATGCCTTGGAATGGTTTGAACTATGAGGATGCTATTTTGCTTTCGGAAAGAGTTTCTCGCGACGATGTTTTGACTTCATTGCATATTGAAGAATTTGAAGTTATGGCTCGTGATACCAAACTTGGGCAGGAAGAAATTACCCGTGATATTCCGAATGTGGGCGAAGAAGCTTTGAAAAACTTGGATGAAGCCGGTATCGTTTACATTGGCGCTGAAGTTAAGGCCGGCGATATTTTGGTCGGTAAAGTTACTCCTAAAGGTGAATCTCCGGTTACTCCTGAAGAAAAATTGCTGCGTGCAATTTTCGGTGAAAAAGCCAGTGATGTCCGTGATACATCTTTGCGTGTTCAACCGGGTATTGAAGGTATTGTCGTAGATGTTCAAGTCTTCTCGCGCCGCGGCGTTGAAAAAGACGAACGTGCTTTGTCAATTGAACAGCAGGAAATTTCTCAATTGGCTAAAGACCGTGATGATGAAATTGCAATTATTCGCAAAATTTTCGAAGAACGCTTGAAATCAATGCTTTTGGGACAAACAGTGGTTGATGCTCCTAAAGGAATTGCCAAAAAATCGGTTTTGGATGAAAGCAGCTTTGAAGCCGTACCTTCTTCTCAATGGCGTAAAATTGTCGTTAAAGACGAAGAAGTTATGTCGAAGATTGAAGAATTTATCACAGCTTACGACATGCGTGTTGAAGGTGTTCAAAAACACTTTGATGATAAGGTTGAAAAAGTTCAACGCGGCGATGATTTGCTCCCAGGCGTATTGAAAGCGGTTAAAGTATTTATTGCTACTAAACGTAAAATGCAAACCGGTGATAAAATGGCCGGCCGCCATGGTAACAAAGGTACTGTATCACGCGTTTTGCCATTGCAGGATATGCCTTATATGGAAGACGGCACACCTGTTGATATCGTGTTAAACCCGTTAGGCGTGCCTTCACGTATGAACGTCGGACAAATTTTGGAAACTCACCTCGGTTGGGCAGCCAAAGAACTTGGCCGTCAGCTGAACGAAATGTGCGAACAATATAAGCGCGGCGAGAAAACCATTGAAGAATTAAATGAAAAATTAAAGGCTATTTACGGTGAAAAGCAGTATAATAAAGAAATTGCCAATATGACAAATGCCGAAAAAGCCGAAATGATTTCTCATGTTAAAAACGGTATTCCGATGGCTACTCCGGTATTTGACGGTGCTCACGAAGACGACATCAACCGTATGCTTGATATGGCTGGTTTGCCGACTTCAGGTCAGATAGATCTTTATGATGGCCGTACAGGTGAAAAATTTGACCGTAAAGTTACTGTCGGTATCATTTATATGATTAAGCTGCACCACATCGTTGATGAAAAAATGCACGCTCGTTCTGTTGGTCCGTACAGTTTGGTTACTCAACAGCCTTTGGGTGGTAAAGCTCAATTCGGCGGACAACGTTTCGGTGAAATGGAAGTTTGGGCATTGCAAGCTTATGGTGCTGCCTATACTTTGCAGGAAATGTTGACGGTTAAATCCGATGATGTTGCCGGAAGAACAAAAGTTTATGAAGCTATTGTTCGCGGCGAAGAAGGATTTGAAGCCGGTATTCCGGAATCGTTCAACGTTTTGGTTAAAGAAATCAAATCGTTGTGCTTGAACGTCGAACTTTTGAACGAAGCCATTTAAGTTGGGAGATAAAAAATATGAATGAAATTATGAAATTTTTTGGCCAACAGCCGGCTAATGGAGATTCTTTCGATGAAATTAAAATTTCTATCGCTTCTCCTGAACAAATTCGTTCATGGTCGTATGGTGAGGTCAAAAAGCCGGAAACCATTAACTATCGTACATTCAAGCCGGAAAAAGACGGTTTGTTCTGCGCTCGTATTTTTGGTCCGGTAAAAGATTATGAATGCTTGTGCGGTAAGTACAAGAGAATGAAATATCGCGGTATTGTATGCGAAAAGTGCGGTGTTGAAGTTACATTGTCAAGCGTTCGTCGTGAAAGAATGGGACACATTGAACTGGCAGCGCCGGTTGCTCATATTTGGTTTTTGAAATCTTTGCCTTCACGCATTTCAATGCTGACAGACATTGGTGTCAAATCATTGGAAAGAGTACTTTATTTTGAAAGCTACATCGTTATTGAACCAGGGTTGACACCATTGGGTATGCACGAAATGCTGACTGAAGAGCAATATCAGGAAGCTATTGATGAATACGGTGAAGATTCATTCCGTGCCGGTATCGGTGCCGAAGCTATCAAAGAAATTTTGGCTTCTATCGATTTGGAAGAAGAACGCAAAAATATCCGTGCTGAACTGAAAGACAATGCTTCTGAAGCCAAACGCAAAAAATTGGTTAAGCGTTTGAAAATCATTGAAGCCTTCCTTGAATCAAATACAAAACCGGAATGGATGATATTAGATGTTTTGCCGGTTATTCCGCCGGAATTGCGTCCGTTGGTTCCGTTGGACGGCGGTCGTTTTGCAACATCTGACTTGAACGATTTGTATCGCCGCGTTATTAACCGCAATAACCGTTTGAAGAGATTGCTGGAATTGCACGCGCCGGATATTATCATCCGCAACGAAAAACGCATGCTGCAGGAATCTGTTGACGCTTTGTTTGATAACGGCCGTCGTTCGCGTGCCATTACCGGTACAAACAAACGTCCGTTAAAATCACTTTCAGATATGCTGAAAGGTAAACAAGGTCGTTTCCGTCAAAACCTGTTGGGTAAACGTGTTGACTATTCTGGTCGTTCTGTTATTACCGTTGGTCCTGAACTCAAATTGCAGCAATGCGGTCTGCCTAAGAAAATGGCTTTGGAATTGTTCAAACCGTTTGTTTATGCGAAACTTGAACTTTACGGACATGCAACAACAATCAAAGCTGCTAAGCGTATGGTTGAAAAAGAACGTCCGGAAGTATGGGATATTTTGGAAGAAGTTATTCGTGAACATCCTGTATTGCTGAACCGCGCGCCGACTTTGCACAGACTTGGTATTCAGGCTTTTGAACCGGTTTTGGTAGAAGGTAAAGCTATTCACTTGCACCCGTTGGTATGTACAGCTTTCAATGCCGACTTCGACGGCGACCAAATGGCTGTACACGTTCCGTTGTCTGTAGAAGCACAACTCGAAGCGCGTGTTTTGATGATGTCAACCAACAACGTTTTGTCCCCGGCTTCGGGTAAACCTATTATCGTTCCGACACAAGACATGGTATTGGGTATTTACTACTTGACTTACGATGCCGATGGTTTGAAAGGCGAGGGCTCTGTTTTTGCTGATTACAACGAAGTTTTGTTGGCTCTTGACGCAAAAGTTATTGATTTGCACAGCAAAATCAAATGCCGTATGCAGTATATTGATGAAAACGGCGAGAGCAAACGCGGCATTGTTGATACAACAGCCGGTCGTTTGATGGTCGCCGAAATTTTGCCGCAAGACAAGAATGTTCCGTTTGCTTTGGTTAACCGCTTGGTTAAAAAGAAAGAAATCGGTGAAATCATTGACATCATTTATCGTCACTGCGGACAAAAAGAAACTGTTATGTTTGTTGACCGCTTGATGACTCTTGGTTTCCAGAATGCATGTAAAGCTGGTATTTCGTTCGGTAAAGACGACTTGATTGTTCCGGATGCCAAAAAAGAATTGGTTGCTGAAACTGAAAAACAAGTTAAAGAATTTGAACAGCAGTATCAAAATGGTTTAATCACGAAAGGTGAAAAATACAATAAAGTTATTGATATTTGGGCTGCCTGCACTGATAAAGTTGCCGATGAAATGATGAAAAACATTTCAAAGACTGAAAACGGCTACATTAACTCAGTTTATATGATGGCTCACTCCGGTGCGCGTGGTTCTGCCGCTCAAATGCGTCAAGTTGCAGGTATGCGTGGTTTGATGGCTAAACCGAGTGGTGAAATTATTGAACAACCGATTATTTCAAACTTTAAAGAAGGTTTGACTGTGTTGGAATACTTTAACTCTACCCACGGTGCTCGTAAAGGTTTGGCAGATACAGCTTTGAAAACCGCAAACTCCGGTTATTTGACCCGTCGTTTGGTCGATGTTGCACAAGATGTGGTTGTTACTGAACAAGATTGCGGAACAGAGCACGGAATTATTGTTCGTCCGGTTGTCGATGGCGGTAACGTTATTGTTTCTATCGGCGAACGTATTTTGGGCCGAACCATTCAAGAAGACATTGTTCATCCTGAAACCGGCGAAGTTTTGGTTAAAAAAGGCAAACTGATTGATGAAAACGATGTTGAAGTTGTTGAAAAAGCCGGTGTTGAACAAGTTAAAATCCGTTCTGTTTTAACTTGCGAATGCAAAAACGGCGTTTGCGCTGCTTGTTATGGTCGTGACTTGGCTCGCGGTACTCCGGTTAACATCGGTGAGGCTGTCGGTGTTATTGCTGCTCAATCAATTGGTGAACCTGGTACACAGTTAACCATGAGAACTTTCCACATCGGTGGTGCGGCTTCTAAATCAGCTGAACAATCGACTGTCGAAGTTCCTTTTGCCGGTGAACTGAAGTTGGAAAACGGTCATACTATTACTAATGCTGAAGGTGTAGGAATTGTCTTGGCTCGTAACTGCGAAATTGTTATCGTTGACAGCAATAATCGTGAAAAATCACGTCATAAGGTTCCTTATGGTACCAGAATTTTGGTTAAGGAAGGCAGCAAAGTTAAAAAAGGACAAAAAGTTGCCGAATGGGATCCGTTTACTGTTCCTGTTATTACTGAAAAAGCCGGTCGGGTTGAATGGATTGACCTTATCAGCAATGTATCTTTGGAAGAACATGTTGATGAAACAACAGGCGTTGTCGACAATATTGTTATTGATTGGCACACAGGCGCTAATGCCGCTAACCTTAAACCAAGTATTGGATTGAAAGATGAAAACGGCAATGCTGTTACTTTCGATAACGGTAAAGATGTTCGTTACTACTTGTCTGTCGGTGCAATTTTGACTGTTGAAAACGGTGCCGAAGTTAAAGTTGGTGATGTTGTTGCGAGAATTCCTAGAGAAAGCTCAAAAACAAAAGATATTACCGGTGGTTTGCCGCGTGTTGCCGAGTTGTTTGAAGCTCGTCATCCGAAAGATCAAGCTATTATTTCTGATATCGATGGTATTGTTGAATTCGGTAAAGACTATAAAGCCAAACAGCGTATTACTGTTGTTCCTCAGAAGGGTGAACCTGTTGAATATCTGATTCCGAAAGGCCGTCATCTGGCCGTTCAAGAAGGCGATATGGTTAAGAAAGGCGATATGTTGGTTGAAGGTACGCCCGCACCTCATGATATTTTGCGCGTTTTGGGCGTAGAAAAATTGGCCGAATATCTGGTCAAAGAAGTTCAAGACGTATATCGTTTGCAAGGTGTTAAAATCAACGATAAGCACATTGAAGTTATTGTTTCTCAAATGCTGCGTAAAGTTGAAATCAGAGTTCCTAACGATACAACTTTCTTGATTGGCGAACAGGTCGACAGAGATGTCTTTGAAGCAGAAAACGAAAAGACTATTGCTGAAGGCGGCGTTCCGGCCGAGGCTGATCCGGTTCTGCTTGGTATTACTAAGGCTTCATTGCAGACCAAGTCATTTATTTCGGCTGCATCCTTCCAGGAAACAACCAGAGTTTTGACAGAAGCTGCTGTTGAAGGCAAAGTAGACCACTTGACAGGTTTGAAAGAAAACGTCATTGTCGGACGTTTGATTCCGGCCGGTACAGGTACTGTTCTGAGAGCTTTGAAGAAAGTGGCTGCACAAAATGACAAGGAAATTCTTGCATTGCGTGAAGAAGCTCAAAAAGCTCAGCTTGAAGCAAAATCGGAAGAAACTCCTGCCGATGAAGTTAAAAGCGCTGAATAACCGCTTTTGCGTCTAAAATAAAAATCCCCGCTGAAATATTCGGCGGGGATTTTTGCATTTTAAAATTTTGTTGTTGCTCTCTTGATTTTTTCTTTTTGGGTTTCCTATATAAAATTATAGGAGATGAAAAATATGAATTTAGAAAAATTTACAACACGTTCGCAAGAACTGATTAAAACCGCTGTCGATACGGCTGTTGCCGGAAAAAGACAGTATGTTACGGCTTTATCTCTTCTGCATGCAATTATGCAATCGCGGGATAATGTTGTTGAAAAACTGATAAATGAAGCCGGAGGCAACTCCGAACTTTTACAGGCAAGCGTTGAGCAGGCTTATGCAAAAGTTCCGCAAGTGTCAGGAAATATACAAACCGTTATGTCTCAGGATTTTTCGGCTGTTACTTTGGCGGCAGAGCAGGTTGCCGAAAAAGCTAATGACAAATATGTAACGGTTGAGCGCTTGCTGCAGGCTTTATCTATGACCGCAGGTAATCAGGCTTATGATTTATTGAAAGAAAACGGGGTCAGCCCTCAAAAACTCAATCAGGCAATAGCAACCTATCGTCAAGGACGTTTGGCAGATAGCGAAAGTGCGGAAGATAATTTTGAAGCACTCAAAAAATATGCCATTGATATAACAGCAAAAGCCAAAGAAGGAAAGCTTGATCCTGTTATAGGGCGTGATCAGGAAATCAGGCGTACGATTCAGGTTTTGTCACGTCGTACTAAAAACAATCCTGTATTAATCGGCGAACCGGGGGTAGGTAAAACAGCAATTGTTGAAGGTTTGGCAATGCGCATTATTAATAATGATGTGCCGGAAAGCCTTAAAGGCAAAAGATTGTTGGCGCTTGATATGGGGGCTTTGATTGCCGGAGCTAAGTTCAGAGGCGAATTTGAAGAGCGCTTAAAAGCTGTTTTGAAAGATGTGGAAGCATCAGACGGAAGTATCATTTTGTTTATTGATGAAATGCATACTATTGTCGGCGCTGGAGCCAGCGAAGGTTCAATGGATGCTTCAAACTTGCTGAAACCGGCATTGGCACGCGGTGAACTTCATTGCCTTGGTGCAACAACGTTGAGTGAATATAAAAAGTATGTTGAAAAAGACGCGGCATTGGCTCGGCGTTTCCAACCGGTTTATGTTTCTGAGCCCGGAATTGAAGAAAGTATTTCCATTTTGCGCGGAATTAAAGAAAAATTTGAACTTCACCATGGAGTGCGTATTTCTGACAGTGCTTTGATTGCAGCGGTTACTTTATCCAACCGTTATATCAGTGATCGTTTTCTGCCGGATAAGGCAATTGACTTGATGGACGAAGCTGCAAGTTCTTTGCGTATGGCTGTTGATTCTAAACCTGAGGAGCTAGACACGCTTGATCGAAAAATTCTGCAGTTAAAAATAGAACGGGAAGCTCTGAAAAAAGAAAAAGACGAACAATCTAAAAAACGTTTGGAAGAAATTGAGAAAGAAATTGCCGATGAAGGCGAAAAAGCTCAACGCTTGACTGAAAAATGGCAGTCGGGAAAGCAGGCTTTGGCTGATTTGACTAATGTTAAAGATCAATTGGATAAAGCTAAAATAGAAGTAGCAAAGGCTCAACGTGAAGGACGTTTTGAAAAAGCCGGAGAATTACAATATGGTGAGATTCCGCAATTGGAAAAACGTTTGGCCGAGTTGGAAGAATTGGCTAAAAAACAAAAGAATCAGGCTGAACAAGTTGTAACAGATGCTTCTATTGCTGAAGTGGTTTCAAAATGGACGGGGATTCCGGTTGATAAAATGTTGGAGGGCGAAAAAGATAAGTTGCTCCATATGGAAGAGTTTTTATCAAAACGGGTAGTCGGACAAAAAGAGGCTATTGCTGCAGTTGCTAACGCTGTACGTCGCTCACGGGCAGGTATTAGCGACCACCGTCAGCCAATAGGTTCATTTTTGTTTTTAGGTCCTACCGGTGTTGGCAAAACCGAGTTGAGCAAAGCTTTGGCTGAGTTTTTGTTTAATGATGAAAACGCTATGTTCAGAGTTGATATGTCTGAATATATGGAAAAACATGCCGTAGCTCGTTTAATTGGCTCTCCTCCGGGGTATGTCGGTTATGAAGAAGGCGGAGCTTTGACAGAGTCTGTTCGTCGCCGTCCTTATCAGGTTATTCTTTTTGATGAAGTTGAAAAGGCTCATCCTGATGTCTTTAATATTTTATTGCAGGTTTTGGATGATGGACGTCTGACCGACAGTAAAGGACGTACAGTTGATTTTAAAAATACAATTATCATTATGACTTCAAACCTTGGTTCTGAAATTCTGATGAAAACCGGAGATAAAAAGGCTGTTATGGATGTTGTTAAAGCTTCATTCCGACCTGAATTTATTAACCGTATTGATGAAATCAGTATTTTTGATAAGCTGAAAAAAGAAGATATTAAGCAAATTGCCAAAATTCAATTGCATAATATTGAAAAACGGCTTGCCGAAAAGAACATCAAGTTGTATTTCACAGACGAAGCGGTCAGTTGGATTTGCGATCATGGCTATGACGAAATGTTTGGTGCGCGTCCATTGAAACGTTTGTTAAAAACAGAAGTTGAAAATAAGTTAGCTGTTAAAATTTTGGATGGTGAAATCAATGATAATGATACCGCCGAAATATCAGTTAAAGATGATGGATTGGAAATAAATAAACTTGATAAATGATGATTTATATCAACAAGCACTGAAAATTGCGGAGAATGACGATGTTGCCACTCTCCGCGACAGTGTTGTTTTATATTCTGTTAGTTTTTTGCCTACCAGAGAAAATAAAGACAATGCTTTTGCTTATATAGCCAAAACCAAAGGCGCAACAATGATTGATCAAACACCTTGCGGCCGACGTTTGGTAGAACTGGGGCTTGATGATATTGATCTCAGTGACGAGGATAAGCTGAAAGTAGCGGAAGTTTGGAAAATTGCATCGCGTCGTTTTATTGCCGAAGCATCTGGAAATGTTACGGCTTTTGTCGCAAATGCCGATCCACGCAGTGTCTTTCGCAGTATGGAATTGCCTGAAATTATGAAAAATCCTAAAATTCTGTCAATCAATGGAATCGATAAAAATCTTTTCAAAGCCAGCCATGGCTGGTAGATAGAATTTCTGCTTAAGCAATTAGATATATATAGTTAAAAAAAATCCCCGTATGAAAAACGGGGATTTTTTTATTTTCGAGCTAATTTCTCATTTTTCTGTTTTTCGGCAAACATTTTTGCATGAGTATCATTTATTTTTGCAACTTGCCGCTTAAAGTTAGTCAGGTTTTGCCCTCTTAAATTTTCTGAAGCAGAAGCTTTGATGGTTAAAGGATTAACTCTTTTGCCTCTGTGGAGAACTTCATAGTGCAGGTGCGGTCCTGTTGAACGTCCGGTTGAGCCTACATAGCCGATAACTTGTCCTTGTTTAACCCTTGTTCCCGGACGCATACCTTTTGCAAAACCGTTCATATGTCCATAGGCTGTTGAATATTCACTGTTATGGCGAATGCGGATATAGTTGCCATAACCGCTGCGGTATTGCGCAACTTCAATAACACCGTCTCCGCCGGCATAAATCAATGAACCTTTAGGAGCAGGGTAATCAATTCCCCAATGAACGCGTACATCTTTATAAATCGGATGGCGGCGGCGACCAAAATAAGAGGAAATACGATTAGATTGATATGCCATCGGGCGGCGGCTTAATGTTTTTTTCAGAGCAAAACCTTTTGAGTTGTAATAGTCGATATTGCCGCGGGAATCCTTAAAACGATAAAGTTCAACTTTATTTTTGCCAAGAAGAAGAGCCGCATAAATAATATTACCATTTTTAGCAACTTTGCCATCGGGCGTCAGATAGTTTTCATAAATAATTTCGTATCCGTCGCCTTTTTTTACGTCACGGCGAAAATCAACGCTAAAAGAAAAAATGCTGATGAAATTGGCAACTATTTTGCTTGGAACGCCGTTCTTACTCATTGAGTGGGAAAGTGTTCCGTTGATGTGTCCGGACGCAGACAATAATTCTTCAATCAATTCATCTTTTTCGATAGCTGCCGTATAAGTGCCATCATTGTTGAGAGTTACTTTTAAACGTTCGCCCGTGCGGATTGTTGAAGATAAGGTATTAACAACTTTTGAACCGTTTGAATCGGTATTTTCTATGTCAATTTGCTGTCCGGCGCGAAAATCACGGGGATTGAACACTTTTTTTACAGACATATAAACATTATTGGCATTATTATAGTCAACGCCTGTTGCGGTTAAAACATTAAGTAAAGTATCACCTGATTTTAACTTTATGCTGTGGGTGTTATCATTCGCAATGGTTTCTTCTTCATTGTCATCAGCAGAATCTGCCATTTGCGTATCATCGTCATTTTCAAACGAATCGTCAAAAGCCTCTTCTTCCAGTTGAGCGATAGTTGCTTCTGATGAAATAGAAGCTTTAACGGCAGTATTTTTAACAACTACAAAAATCAAAGCCAAAGCCATAACAAAAGTAGAGCAAAAAGTTACCCAGCATTGCTTTGTTTTGATTGAAGGATATATTTGTTTGACGATTTTTTTCACCTAATTATAACCTTATGTAGATTACAGATAAATTCCAAAATGAGAATTTAGCATATTGTCTGAAAAATACCAGATAAAAATTATAAGAGTGTTAATTTTATTATTTTTTTTAAAATTATGAAAAAAATGCTTGCAAAGATAAAAAATGTTGGTTATAAGAGTTATCAAATTGAGTGGGGGTGTAGCTCAGTTGGTTAGAGCGCCTGCCTGTCACGCAGGAGGTCGCGAGTTCGAGCCTCGTCACTCCCGCCACTATAAAAGCCCGTTTGCAAGAACGGGCTTTAGTTTTTGTATCTTTTGTAATCTGATACAAAAAGCCCCTCATTTGCAGAGGGGCATAAAAGTTATTTTATGTTAAATTCAAAGGCTTTTTGCAATTTGACTTTGTTTTCAAGTCCCCACCCCATAACCATTTGCTGATTGAAGATGATTATAGGTGTACCGACGCTGCTGCCTTTATATTTGTATTTAGAAAGGTAACGCTGCATTAGAATTATGTTTTCTTTATCATAGCTTACATCGACTTCGACAACATTAAGATTGGGATTTTTTACTTTTAAACGGTTGTTGATAAAATCCATGGCTTTGCTGCAATGCGGGCAGCCTTGCTGAGTGAATATAAGAATATCAGCTTTTTCGTATTTGTCTTCTCCGCAAGCGTTTAATAAAAGAGTAAATACGGCAATGGCGCAAAGAAATATTTTTTTCATCTCGTTCTCCTTGTTTAGAGAGCATATTATGTGAACAAAATAAAAATTCAAGATGTTTATTTTAATGGATTTTTTAATTTTGCTTATTATTTTATAATAAAAATCAGGAGGATTGATGAGTAAAATAATAGAAAAAATATCTTCGATTGTGGATAAAGCAGGCAGTTTGTT
>CAVIWQ010000017.1:0-19873 GCA_963646605.1 Bacteroidaceae bacterium | reverse complement strand
AATTAATACAAGCGCGCTAAATCCAAAAGTTGCTGCGGTGTTAGTTCTTCAGCGCGCGCTGTCGGAGCAATTTGTAGCTGTTCAAGTTTGTTGAGTATATCAGGCAAAGATTTCAAACTTTGGCGCAGCATTTTGCGTCTTTGCCCAAAAGCCAGAGAAGTTATTTTTTCTATTTTTGTTCTTTCTTCTTGAGTGATGGGCTTATCAAGCGGACGAAAAAGCAGAACGCTTGACCAAATTTTCGGCGCGGGTGTAAAACATTCTGGATTTAAATCCATCAATTTTTCGATTTTACAGCTAAGCTGTGCTAAAACAGATACGCGTCCATAATCTTTGCAGCGGGTAGAAGCCATTATTCTTTCAGCAACTTCTTTTTGAAACATCAGAGTTAAAGCTGAATAATTTTTTATTTCTTCCAACCATTTTATTAATAAAGGTACGGATATATTATAAGGCAGGTTGCTGATAATCTGGCGCGGAGAAGAAATATTTTTACTTGGGTTAAAAGCTAAAGCATCGCCGTTTACGATATTCATAGGACAATCTGTTTCATTTTTCAGATCTTCCATAATCCGAATACAACGTGAATCCATTTCAATTACGGTCAAAGATAAAGGATTTTGTTCTAAAACAGATCGGGTTAATCCTCCCGGACCAGGGCCGACTTCAATCATATTATAAGTGCTGAAATCTTTTAACCCCTGATGGCTCAAGCTTAACCGAACAATCTTGTCTGTAATATTTGAATCTAGAAGAAAGTTTTGTCCGAGTGATTTATCGGCCATAAGACCGTAAAAATCAACAGTATCGCGCAAAGAGAGAAGCATGTTTTATTCTTTCAGTTCAATAGCGGCTCGTTGACGGAGATCTTGTAAATGTCTGGCGGCAAAACGTTCAGTTTTCTGTCCTGATAACATTTCCGCAATTGTACGTGAATCCGGCTCAGGCAAACTGTCTTTTGAAGGATCGAATTTTTGCTCAATACGAAAAATATGGTATGCGTTGTTATAAAGAATAGGATCTGAAATTTCTCCTGCTGACATTTTTGATAAAGCTTTGTCAAGTGGTTCGGGAAGTTGTCCGGCATTAATCCAGCCCAAACGACCGCCGCTAGAAGCGCTGGGGCTTTGTGAAAATTGTGCCGCATACATTTCAAAACGAGGATCTTGACGCAAGGTTTGTGATAAACCGAAGATGTTTTTTGCATTTTTGCTGTCGATAACTATTTCAGAAACCATATATTTGGTTTTGCTCATATCTTTTTTGGTTAATTCAAGAGCTTCCTGAATTTCCGGTTCGGTAACGGTATCGTTTGAAGTTTTGCTTCTAACCAAACGAACCCATGCCAAATCGCTTTTCATTTGTTCGCGGAAAATACTTTCGCTTACGCCATGCTCTTTTAACATTTTTTTCAAATGTTCGGGCGTGGTTTTGTTGTTTGCGGCATAACTCTTTATAGCATCGTCAACGTCGTTTTTGCTGATTTCTATTTTGTTGCTCACGGCATCTTGTAATTTAAGTTTTTCATCAATGGTGTTTTGCATTACTTTATTGATAATCAGCAATTTTGTTTGGTCATTATAAGGAATACCTGTTGTCATGCAGAAAGCGCGGACACGGTTGTTTATATCTTCCGTGGTAATAATTTCGCCATTAACTGAAGCTAAAATTCTGATATTTCCAGTGTATGGCGTTGGCTTTTTTATATTTTGCGGTACAACCGGCTGCGGCCGCGGAGCTGGCATTTGAGGTGATTGTGTTTGAAAAACTGAAGATGATTCATTGCTTTCTTCGGTGTCGGTTTCTGCTGGCTCGTCTTCATACCGCGGAGCATACCCCGGAGCAAATTGCGCCTGAGCAGGAAAAGACATAAGAAGTCCTAATAATGTCAGCAATATTTTTTTCATATTTTTCTCCTCTATTCTGAGCCTACGCTTCCTAACGTTTTAAGCAGGAAAGTTGCCGAAAATTCATATCCATCATCATAATCAGGATCGGTTGAATTATATTTATGGGTGTTGAAAATAAGTTTAAAACATTCATCTTCATAAATTAATTTTCCGCCATGTTCCAAAGAGGTATTATTTTCCTTTGACAAATCTTGACGGTTATAAAGAACAACTGTCCAGTCGCGCGAAACTTTAGCATTCAGTGATGTATAAAGTTCTTTTCTTTCTTTATAGTCATCAAAGAAATATAAATCAGAATCTGAACCTTTTTCTTTACGTCCTTTTATTGAAGTATACGCAATATAAGCCCAAAACATTTGGGGGCCGATACGCGTGTTTAACTCGCTGTATTTAAGGTCATAATCATCTTTGTCAAGGCGAAAACGATAATTAAAATCAATATAAGAATTAGGAGCGGCAAAAATTCTGCCCACATAATCACTGAAATGCGATGAAGTATCTCCTAAACTTTTGGTGAAACTTTCATCTTTTTCAAAGTAATAGCTTTGGCCGAAAAATGAAGATGTTCTGCCGAGAATATTTCCGTATGCACTCCAATTTAATCCATAGCTTATACGGCTTCCTGTGTCGTTGCGGTCATATCCAGAATAGCGGTCAATGTCCAATATATTACTGTCGTCCAGTTGGGCATTTAAGCTGTCTTCATTCGGAATTTTGTCGATTTTGTTGCCTCCGTTCGGTGCAGCAACAGCAACAACAGTTGGTTCAAGAATCTGCCGTGAGGTTTCAGTTGCTTTTACAAAAGGCAAGCGCCATTCCACTCCGGCTTGCGGAAAAATACGCCCCGTAGCGCCGGTATAATTTTGGTTATAAGGATTGTAGTAATTATCTATGTAGTAAAGATCGGATTTTACGGAAGCCATAAAGCGATATTTTTCGCCAAACGGGCTGGTGTAAGGCAAATTCCATGAATTTATCATTGTGGCGCGCTGGGTTTGCGTTTCGTTGTGCTCACGATAAATTGAGGCCATATTGAACGTGTTTTTGAAATATGCGCCGATGGAATTTGATTCGCCTATATTTTCATAAGTGGCTAACGGTAAGATATAAGGTTTGCTGTATTCTCTTTGTTCAAAAGCATTTATATCAGATGTGCGCAGCGAATAACTGACCAGTTTGTATGAAAAACCTTCAATCGCAGCGTAGTCGCGTCCTTCAAAACGTTCGGCAGAAACCGAGGAGGTAAGCCATGTTTCAGTTCTCCCCGGTAAAGATAAATCTTTTAAATACGCGCCGTCCGACGCATAGTTAATATCCATCTTTGCCAGCCATAAATCATTTATTTCATAACGACCTTTAGCGGCAATATTTCCGCGGGTTTCATGGGTATCTTTGTCTTCCATTAAGGTGCCGCTGATGTTTAAATCGCCGCTGTACATCATTTTGCGGTATATGCCGCCGAAAATAATATTTTGGTCACTGCTCAAAATTGGGCTGAGCGTAATGTCTTCATGATCTCCTAAATCGATAAAATAACGCATTTCAATAGCTGAGCCGAGATAATTGTTGCTGGCAAGCGAAGGAGGTAAAAAACCGCTGCGGCGTTTTACTGTCGGGTCGGGATGCGAGAAAAACGGCGTATATAAAACCGGAACGTTTTTGATTGATAAAAAAGCGCTTCGATAATAGACATCGTGTTTGTCGGCATCATGGGTTATTTTGCGGGCCTTAATTGACCATAAAGGTTTAGGATTGTTTTGACAAACATCACAAGGAGAATAAACAGCATAAAAAAAGTGTTTGTCTTTATTTGATGTTTGTTTTATGCGCTTGGCGGCTAAACGGCTTTCATCGGCTAAAATTGCTTTGACTTCCGTGATAGTTGCTTTTGACATTTTTTCACTCAAGCGGGCATTTTTAGAAAAAACAGTCATTCCGTCGGGTTGTCGTATACTGACATTGCCATCTGCAGTTAACACATCATTTTTTCTATCAAAAGTCAAAGTGTCGGCTTTTAGGGTAACGCCGTTCCGTACAATGTTTACATCTCCGCGCGCCGTAATGATTTTTGTCTGACTGTCTTCCTCAACTTCATCAGCGCTGAAGAAAATTGGCTGAGAATTTTTTGTTTGTTCGGCATGCAAAAATACAGGGCAAATAAATAATGCCGGCAAAAAAGCTAGTACAATGTTGCGAAAAATTTTTTTCATTGAAAATCTGTTCCTTTGGTTTTTGAGCGCAGTCTGGCAAACCAAGCCGGATTATAAAAAAACAATAAGTAAATTCCTATGATGAGCGGAATAATGAAATTGGCATAATAAAGCGGTAAAAAATATAAGTTTTTAGCTGCTAAATTTCCAAAAACCAAATCATCTGCTTCAATAACGACCATTGACATAATTGAAAGCGAAATAATTTTTCCCTGTCCGCGGCGGTTGAAGTTTCCAACTAAGAGTCCAACACATCCCATCAGAGCCAAAATTAAATTATAAAAAGGATTAGCCAGCCGGCGGTGTCCTTCGACAATATAACGGCGGGCTTCAGCTTGAGATAAATTCGGATTTTGTGCTGCGGTTAAAAGTTCTTTCAAAGATTTTGATCTTGCGGAAGCACCTTTTCGTTTTTTGCTTTGCGAAGCACCAAAATCAACGGAATAACGATCAAAAGAAAGAGATGAAAACTGAAGCGTTTGGTTATTTATTTCTTGACGTACGCCGTTTGTCAAAACAATTCGCGGTCCTTGATCAGTATAAATAATTATGCCGTTTTCTGCAGCAACAGTGACTTTTGTTTTCGGATTGCGTTCGTCATTAATCATAACTCCTTCAACGGAGCCGTCTTTGTTGTGAGCAGTGATGAAAATGGTTAGATTGTTATCTAATGTTGTAAATTCTCCTTCACGGAACATAAGATGAGATACATCATTTTTTACCTGCCATTCTAAATCCTGAAATTTTTTCTCTGCATAGGGAATACCGAAATTATTTACATAAACGGCAAATAATGAAATCATAATTCCCATAAATAAAGCAGGTTTTGCGCTTTGCCACGGGCTGATGCCGGCTGATTTTATAACGACCAATTCCCGATCGGACAACATACGATTATAAACAAACAGAACTGCGACAAACAGCGATATAGGAGATAAAATGGCAAATAATCTCGGCATTAGGCAAGATGTCATTTTTATGAATAGACTTAAAGGCAGTCCTTTGTTGGTAATCATTTCAATAAAACGCAATGACTGAGTGAGCCACAAAATCGACATCAAGGAAAATGTGACAAGTAAAAAGCCGACAAATATTTGTCCGGCAATATATATATTCAGTTTCTTCATTACGCCGATACTATAAGATTAAAATTCAATATGCAAGAAAATCCTCAAAATTGTTACCAATTTCGAGGATTTTCATTACAGGTCTATAAAAACGTTTTCTAACTGTTAATTCTCATTTTGTAGAATGAACGCCATACAAAAATGAGGGCGATTAACAATAAACTGATGCCGGCGCCCAAAGCAATGCAACGAGGCGCGGAAACGGCCATTTCAACAGCCAACAATCCGAACAAAGTTGTAAATTTGATGATTGGGTTCAAGGCAACGGAAGAAGTGTCTTTATAAGGGTCGCCGACCGTATCGCCGACAACTACGGCATCATGCAAAGCGGTGCCTTTTTCTTTCAAATCAACTTCAACAACCTTTTTAGCATTATCCCAAGCTCCGCCGGCATTGGCCATATATAAAGCTTGGAACAAACCGAATACGGCAATTGAAATCAAGTAGCTGGCGAACAAATCGGGATCAAAACAAGCAAAAGCGATTGTCAGGCAGAAAATGACCATAAAGATATTAAACATGCCTTTTTGAGCATAGATTGTGCAAATTCTGACAACTTTTTTGGAATCTTCAATCGAAGCAGCTTGCTGCGTGTTGAGTTTGATATGCTGTTTGATGTAGTCAACTGCGCGATAAGCACCGGTGGAAACAGCTTGCATAGATGCTCCCGAGAACCAATAAATAACTGCGCCGCCCAGCAGCAAACCGAACAAGACCATTGGGTTCATTAAATCAAGTTTAAGATTTAAGAGCAAGATGATTGAAAAAATCATTGTGGTTGCACCGATGACCGCCGTACCGATTAATACCGGTTTGGCAGTGGCTTTGAAAGTGTTTCCGGCAGAATCATTGCGTTCAAGCAATTCTTTACCAATTGTAAAATCAGGTTCAAAACCATAATCTTTTTTGATTTCGTCCTTAATGCCTTTACGCTGTTCTATTTGCGAAAGTTCAAAAACAGATTGTGCATTGTCTGTTACAGGGCCGTAACTGTCAACGGCAATGGTAACAGGCCCCATGCCCAACATACCGAAAGCAACCAGACCAAAAGCAAAAACATTCGGATAAACCATATATTCATCTAAACCGTTGGATGATGTGAAATAAGCGACAGCCATCAACGCAATCATAACCAGACCTTTCCAGAAGGCTGAAAAGTTTCCGGCAACCATACCCGAAATAATGTTCAGTGACGCGCCTGCTTGACGGCTGGCGTTGACAATTTCCTGAACATGAATGGATTTTGATGAAGTGAAAATTTTAGTAAATTCAGGAATAATCGCTGATGCAAAAGTTCCACAGCTGATGATAACCGAAAGTTTCCACCACAGACTGTCACCCATGTTGCCAATCATAGCGTACGAAACAGCAAAAGTAACAGCAATGGAGAGCAGTGAAGTTATCCAAACCAATGAGGTTAAGGGAGCTTCAAAGTCAAAATCTTGTTTGTTGCCGTAAAGAATTTTAGCAATGCGTCCGTTGATTAAATAAGATACGATGGAGGTTAAAACCATCATTAAACGCATAGAGAAAATCCAAACAATTAAACGAGCTTGAATATCAATGCCGTCAGCCATCAATGACAAGCTGCCGTCCGGAGCATAAGCCATGCCTGCAGCTAAAACAATAAAGCTGATAAGGGCAACGCCGGTTACGCCGTATGTTTCAAATCCATCGGCAGTAGGACCAACTGAATCGCCGGCATTATCACCTGTACAATCGGCAATAACTCCGGGGTTGCGGGCGTCATCTTCGTCAATTTTGAAAATAATTTTCATTAAATCAGCGCCGATGTCTGCAATTTTTGTGAAAATTCCGCCGCAAATTCGCAAAGCCGAAGCTCCCAAAGATTCACCAATGGCAAAACCAATGAAACAAGCACCGGCATTTTCTCTCGGAATAAACAGCAAAATGATAATCATCATTAACAGTTCAACGCAGATTAACAATACGCCGATTGACATACCTGACTGCAGAGGCAAACTCATAACCGGAAAGGCTTTTCCTTTTAATGAAGCAAAAGCTGTGCGGGCATTGGCATAAGTATTAATACGCATACCGAACCAAGCAACGGTAAATGAACCGAGAATACCCAAAACAGACCATAGCAGAATATTTAGAACCATAGGCAGCGGAGTTCCGTTCAGTCCGAAGAAATAATAAAAGATACATACGGCAATGAAAGCCTCAAGCAAAACCAGCAGCAAAGCTTGCTGCTTCATATATGTTTTGCAGGTTTCGTATATCAATCCGGCCATGTCTGCCATAGATTTATGCACCGGCATTTTCTTTATTTTGAAAAATTCAAATAATCCGAAAATCATACCGAGGGCGCAAACGGCCAATCCGTAAAGTAAAATTTGTGAGCCTGTTACCGACCAACCGCCAAAATCGTATCCGACATTCAATGAAGGAATGTTCAAATCGATTTCTGAGGCGTTTGCGGCTGATACACAGCTACACAAAAGCAGCACTATTGCTGAGGCAACAGAGCTGATTTTTCTTAAAAATCTCATGTTTTTTTCCTTATATAAGTGGGGTTAACAACTTAATGGAATCAGCGTACAACTTTAGAAAAATTATTGCAAGAGACTTTCACCTTATTTGTTAACAAGGGGGTGTTTGTAAAATTAATATGACTATATAAAGGCGGGGAGGATTGACAAATGGGATATTTATTTGCATTTATTGCCGTTTTTTTATGGAGCTTTAATTATATTATTGCCGTAACGTTTACTCAAAGTTTGACTCCGTTTGAAATAGCTTTGGGACGCTGGTTGGTTGCTTCGGTCGTTTTATTGCCGCTGACAATGAAAGAAATTAAAAATTCCGCAAAAAAATTATGGCAAAATAAAATTCTTTTAATTTGTTTGGCTGTTACAGGTATGGTCTTATGCAATACGTTGATATATTATGCCGGACAAACGGCCAATCCGTTGAATATGTCATTGTTAGGGCTGACAGGGCCGGTTTTTATTGTGTTATTGAGTGTCATTTTTCTGAAATATAAAATTAATTTTGTTCAGGTTTTGGGATTTGCTGTAGCTATAATCGGAGTTATGTTTATAATTTTTAAAGGAAATTTAAATTTTAACAATGTGCAGTTGGTTTCCGGCGATTGGTGGATGTTATGCAATGCTTTCAGTTTCGCAATATATACATTGCTTCAAATGCACAGTCCAAAAGATATTTCGCAGCAGGTTTTGCTGACTGTAACGGCAATTATCGGTACAGCTATTGTCTTTCCGCTAGCTTATTTTGAAAACGGAGGAGTTCCTTTTGAAGAACTTTCGTTAAAAGATGTGGAAATATTTTTATATTTGGGAATCTTAAATTCGGTTGTTGCGTATCTTGCTTGGAATAGTGCTATTGCTAAAATAGGCAGTGTTCAAACCGGTATCTTTTATTATACATTGCCTTTATTCAGCGGGATAGAAGCTTATTTTTTTGTTGGAGAAGAGGTTTCACTGTCGCAGATATACGGAGGAATATTGGTAGTGTTTGGAATTGTTTTAGTGAGTTTTCATAAGAAAAAAATGCTTAAAGCTTGACAATAAATCTTCTACGCATTAATTCTCATCAGAAATCAATATATTATCAATATATATTATTATGATGAAAAAGAAAATTATTAAAATTGAAATGGTTCAATCATATATAACGATTGAACGCGGTGAGGGAACAATGTTGGAAACAGTTTACAAGTATAAGATACTGTTTGATGACCAGACTTCCCGTGAGGTTTCCACCCTTTTGTGCGGCGGAGATTTGTTGAAAGAAGGCGATGAGGTATTTGTTTATGACAATGCCGGTATTTATCGCAGTGCTTTATCGATTGAAGAATTAAAAAGAATGGCTTTTTATGAAAAAGTCGTTTTTGCGGTTATCGTAATTCTGCTTTTTGGGGTAATTATGCTGACTGTTTTGTATTAAAAAAAGAGGGGATTTATTTTCCCCTCTTTTTTGTGATTGAAAAAATATTTTTTATTTTTCCAAGTCTTCACCGGTTTCCTGATTAACGCGTTTAGCAGAGAGTTTGATTTTACCGCGGTTGTCTGTGCCGAGGCATTTAACCCAAATGCTGTCGCCTTCTTTGTAAAAGTCTGAAACAGAGGCAATGCGTTCGTTTTTAACTTCTGAAATATGAACCAGACCTTCAGTATTGCCGATAAAGCGGACAAATGCGCCGAAGTCCATAATTTTGGTAATGACACCGTGATAAATATGTCCCTCTTCAGGTTCGGCGACTATACCCATAATCCAATCCAAAGCGGCTTGACCGTCAGCGCTGTTAACGGTAGCAATATGGATAATGCCATCTTCGCTGATATCAATTTTAGAGTTGGTTTTTTCGGTAATTTCACGAATAACTTTACCGCCGGAACCGATAACTTCACGGATTTTATCAACCGGAATCTTAATAGCAATAATACGCGGAGCCAACGGTGAAATTTCTTTGCGCGGTTCAGCAATGGTTTTTGCCATTTCACCTAAAATGTGGATACGTCCTTCATGAGCTTGAGCCAAAGCATTTTTCATAATTTCTTTGGTGATAGAAGTGATTTTAATATCCATTTGCAAAGCAGTAACACCATCTTTTGTACCGGCAACCTTAAAGTCCATATCGCCTAAATGGTCTTCATCGCCTAAAATATCGGTTAAAATGGCTACGCGTCCATCGTCTTCTTTAATAAGTCCCATTGCAATGCCGGCAACAGGTTTGGTCATCGGAACACCGGCAGCCATCAACGACAAAGTTGTTCCGCAGACGGTTGCCATGGAAGATGAACCGTTAGATTCCAAAATTTCAGAAACAACACGAATAGTGTACGGAAAAGCATCTTTATCTTTCGGCAGCATTGGATGAATAGCGCGCCATGCCAATTTTCCATGTCCAATTTCGCGGCGTCCCGGTGAACCGATACGTCCGCATTCACCGACAGAAAACGGAGGAAAATTATAGTTTAACATAAAATCTTGTTTGTATTCGCTCATTAAACCGTCAACGATTTGAGCATCTTCGCCGGTTCCGAGGGTTGTAACAACCAAAGCTTGAGTTTCTCCGCGGGTAAAAATGGCAGAACCATGAGCAGTCGGCAAAGTATCTACTTCACACCAAATCGGGCGAACAGTTTTTGTGTCGCGTCCATCAATACGATGTCCGGTGTTTAATACTTTTTCGCGAACAACGACATGTTTCAATTTTTCGAGCGCATCCAACAGATATTGGTTATCAAATTCGTTTTCAGGATCAAGAGAAGCTTTGACTTCTTCATCAATTTGTCCAACCAAAGTTCCACGGGTGAGTTTATCTGTTTCACAAAATGCCTGTTCGTATTTTGCTCTGAAATTTTTAGCAATACGTTCGTAAAGTTCATCAAATTCTTTCGGAAAAGTAGGAACAGCCCATGCTTCTTTGCCGGCGTCTTTTGCTAATTCTTCAATCATATTGATAACGGGTTGGAAACTGTCAAAACCAAACATAACGGCATTGAGCATAGTTTCTTCGGAAAGTTCGTTTGCTTCGGATTCAACCATGAGCACACCTTCTTTGGTGCCGGCTACGGTTAATTCAAGTTCAGAATCTTTTTGTTCTTCAATAGTCGGGTTCAGAATGAAACGACCGTCTTTATAGCCGACTTTTGCTGCTCCGATTGGTCCCATAAACGGAATGCCCGAAACAGCCAAAGCGGCAGAAGCGGCAACCATGGCAACAATGTCTGAATTGTTTTTCTGGTCATGAGCCAAAACAGTGCAGATAATTTGAACTTCATTCTTAAAAGCATCCGGAAACAACGGACGAATCGGACGGTCAATCAAGCGTGAAATCAAAACTTCGTGTTCTGAAGGTTTGCTTTCTCTTTTCATAAAACCACCCGGAATTTTGCCGGTTGCATAGTATTTTTCCTGATAGTTTACGGTTAGTGGGAAGAAGTCCTGATCAGCTTTAACTTCTTTTGCAGCGCAAACAGTTGCTAAAACTTTTGTTTCTCCATAGGTCGCGACAACCGCACCGGTAGCCTGTTTAGCCACTTTTCCGGTTTCGAGAACCAATTTGCGTCCGCCCCAATCTAATTCACGGGTGGATACTTTTAAGTTATTCATATTAAATTACCTTTCTCTTTTCCATCTTTTTAAACAGCACCTTAGCTCTGTGTGAGCAAGGATTTCATAAAAGCATTGCGGGACAGCTTTGCCCCGCAATGTATAAAAACTTATCGACGAATATTAAGTTTTTGAATGATTTCCTGATATCTTTTTTCATCTTTTCCTTTCAGGTAGTCCAAAAGGTGACGACGTTTAGATACCATTTTCATCAAACCCAAACGGGAGTGCAAATCTTTACGGTGTGTATTGAAGTGCTCAATCAGGTTGTTAATGCGGGTTGTCCAAATAGCAATTTGAACTTCTGGAGAACCTGTATCGCCTTCACTTAATCCATAAGATTTAATCAATTCGTTTTTAGCTTCTTTTGTAATCGACATCTATATATTCCTTATCGTTATAAGTTAAATTAAAAACTCGAATCGGCGAAATTTTTCTTTCGTCAATCCTTACTATTGCCTGTAAAACTTCGTTGCAGACAGCTGCCGCAATATCCTGCGACATCAGACTTTCATCTCTATCTTTAGGACTTAAAGACTGTCCTTGTCTGAGTTTTTCGGCTTCTGCTTCCGAAACAGCCATAACCGCGATGTCGCGCAGAGAGGTTTCTAACGGAAGCAATAATTTTATTGCTTGCTCACCATATACTATATTTTTTAATTTATCCAGTGAAATCGTATCGTTAAGCGTAAAAAGTCCGCTGCGCGTCCGTCTCAGACTGCTGAGATGACCGTAAGTATTAAGGGCTTTAGCTATATCTCTCCCAAGGCTACGAACATAAGTTCCTTTTGAACATAAAACTTTAAAATCAGCATGATTCTCGTATGTTTTCAGCATTTTCAACGCAAAAATTTCAACTTCTCTTTCGGGCATTTCGATTTTTTCTCCTCGGCGGGCTAAATCGTAAGCTCTTTGACCGTTTATTTTTATAGCGGAGAATGTCGGCGGTGTTTGTTTTATTAAACCGCAAAATTTCGGAAGTATGTTTTTTATATCTTCTGCTGATGGTGTTTTTCCATCTTTTACCGTGATTGTTCCTGTGCAATCACAAGTATCGGTTTCAGCGCCGAAATCTATTGTAAATTCATATTCTTTTTTTTCGTCTTGCAAAAAATCAATAAGCTTTGTTGCTTCTCCGAAAGCTATCGGCAGAACACCGGTTGCAAAAGGATCCAATGTGCCGGTATGCCCGTTTTTTCGTGCATTAAAAAAACGGCGGGTGAAATTGACAACCTCCGTTGAGCCCATGCCTTCGGGTTTGTCAATTATCAACCAACCGTTTATGTCGTTGCCTTTCTTATGCTTCATCGTGCTTGTTTATATCTTTTAGAACTTCAGGACTATGTAAAATACGTTCTATTTTGTCGGCTTCAGCCATAGTTGTGTCAACAAAAAAACGAATTTCGGGAACATAGCGCAGCATCGTTTTCGAAGCAACAACTTTACGGAAATGATTTGCTGCTAATTGCAGCAAATCACGCACTTTATTCCCCATACTGTCATCAGAAGTAACAAAGAAAACATCGGCATATTTCAAATCGGGAGATACTGTTGCTTCCATAATGGTAACCAACGTGGTAACACCTTCAAGATTGCGGACATGCCCATGGTTTATTTCTTCGGCGATAATCCGCTTAATCTCCTGTCCAACGCGTAATTGACGCTGTGATAATTCTTTAATGGCCATTTGTTTGTCCTTAATCCTAATTCAATTTAGCTGCAATGGCTTCGATTTCATAACATTCGATAAAATCACCGACTTGAATATCGTTGTAGTTTTCAAAACTCATACCGCATTCATAACCGTCTTTAACTTCTTTAACGTCGTCTTTGAAGCGTTTAAGCTGTCCAAGGTTTCCGTCATGAATAACAACGTTATCGCGAAGCAGACGAACTTTGGCGCCGCGTTTAACCATACCTTCGGTAACCATACAGCCGGCAACACGTCCAACACCTGTAATATTGAATACATTGCGGATTTCGGCATAACCAAGAATTTTTTCTTTGAGTTCAGGCGAGAGCATACCTTCCAAACCTTTTTTAACATCATCTGCAACATCGTAAATAATTGAGTAATAACGAATGTCAATGCCATCGCGGCGAGCCATATCGCGTGCCTGAGGAATAGCGCGGACATTAAATCCGATAATAAAGGCATGTGAAGCTTTTGCCAAAGTTACATCTGATTCCGAAATAGGTCCGACCGCAGAGTGCAAAATCTGAACGCTGACTTCATTGTTTGACAATTTGTTTAAGGTGCCTTCAATAGCTTCAATCGAACCTTGTACATCAGCTTTGATAACCACAGGTAAATGTTTGATTTCACCTGATTTAATTTTATCAAGCATTTGTTCCATAGCTGATTTTGCGCTTTTAACCAATTTTGCATCGCGTTCTTTTTGAATGCGGTAGCTAACAATTTCTTTAGCCTGAGTTTCGCTTTCAACAACGTTGAAATTGTCACCGGCAGCAGGTGTTCCCTGTAAGCCTAAAATTTCAACAGGGGTTGCCGGTCCGGCATTATGAATTTTTTGACCATGTTCATTAAACATGGCACGGACGTGTCCCCATTCTTTACCGGCAATGATAATATCGCCGATATTCAATGTTCCTTGTTGAACTAGCAGAGTTGCAACCGAACCGCGACCTTTTTCCATTTTGGCTTCAATAACCGTGCCATTGGCTTTGCAATTTGGGTTGGCTTTCAAATCAAGAATTTCAGCCTGCAATAAGATGGCTTCCAACAATTTGTTAATATTAATGCGTTTTTTGGCCGAAACTTCAGCGCACAAGCATTCTCCACCCATTTCTTCAACAGCAATTCCGTGTTGCAGCAAAGCTGTTTTAACTTTCATAGGATCAGCTCCCGGCAGGTCAATTTTATTAATGGCGACTACAATCGGCACTTCGGCAGCTTGAGCGTGGCGGATAGCTTCGACGGTTTGCGGCATAATGCCGTCATTTGCAGCAACAACCAAAACCACAATGTCGGTAACTTTGGCACCGCGGGCGCGCATTTCTGAAAATGCTTCATGTCCTGGGGTGTCAATGAATGTAATTTTTTTACCGCCATCAACTTCAATTTGGTAAGCACCGATATGTTGTGTGATACCGCCGGCTTCTTTGGCGGCAACATTAGTTTCACGCAAAGCGTCCAAAAGTGAAGTTTTTCCGTGGTCAACGTGTCCCATAACGGTAACAACCGGCGCACGCGGCAATTGTTTTTCAGGAGCGGCATCGTCGGCATTTTTCAGAATGTCTTCAACATCGCTGTCGGCAACACGTTTCCATTTGTGTCCCATTTCTTCAACAATAATCTGGGCAGTATCAGCGTCAATAGCCTGATTGATGGTTGCCATAACACCGAGCGACATCAATTTTTTAATAACATCAGCACTTTTTTCAGCCATACGGTTGGCAAGTTCCTGTACAGTTATAACTTCAGGAATTGTTACTTCTTTAACAATTTTTTCCTGAGGTTGAACAACAACGACAGGTTTAGGCTGTTTTTTCTTGAAACGGCGTCGGGGTGCTCCGTAACCGTAGTCATCATCGTCATCGTCACCGCCAAAACTGTTAATATTTACTTTACCGCTGCGGCGTTGAGGTTCAAAGCTACGTTTGGTGATTTTACGGCGGTCTTGTTCAAAAGCCTCATTTTTACTTGCATTATGTTTTTTATTTGCAAATTTATCGCTATCGTCATCTTCTTCATCAAAGTCTTTTGAATGGCGTTCTTTGCTTTTGAAACTTTTATCTTCTTCAGCGGATTGAGAAGGTTGCTGTTTTGCTGCAGCTTTTTCTCGTGCGGCTTTGGCTTGCTCTTCTTTTGCTTTTTGAGCCTCTATTGCAGCCAAACGTTCAGCTTCTTCGGCTTCTTTGCGTTCTTTTTCCGCACGCATTTCTTCTTCTTTTTTCTGACGAAGCAATTGCTTTTCTTCTTCTTCCTGTTGGCGTTTAGCCTCGTGTTCTTTGGCTTCGGCAATCAAACGCAGTTTAGCTTGAGTAGCTTCATCAAGTTTTATTTCTTTGTTTTCGCTATTATTTCCTGCTGAAATAACTCTTTTTTTGCGGACTTCAACCTGCACGACTTTTTTACCGTCATGAGAAGATGCTTTTTCTCCCAAACCCTTTAAAGTCAAAGTTTTTTTGCCAGATAAGGTTAATTTGGTTTTTGCATTATCTTCTGTCATGTAAAATATTCTCCATAAAATTCATTCTTAAGAATTAATAAAATTTTGCCATTTTTTCAATTGATTATATACTGTTTGACTCATTTCGCTCTTGAGCAGGGCGGCGTGAACCGTATTTGTTCTGTTTAATGTTTTATCTAACTCCTCAATACTGAATAATGCCAAAATTTCTGTATTCTTAGCAGCTGCAACAATTTTTGCATGTCCGTCAGCACCGGCATCGATGGCTTCAAGCACAAAAGCTACTTTGCCATTGGTCAATTTTTCCTTTACTTTGTCAAAGCCTGAAATCAATACACCTGCTTTTTTAGCCAAGTTTATAGACTCTAATGCCCGACTTTTCAAGATATTTTCTACAATTTCCAACAAGTTAGGCATAACGGTTGTGTTTTTTCCTAATTTGCGGAAAATATTTTTATTGATTGCCTCGCTTAAAACCTGACGCGAATTGGTTAAATAAAAACCTTTTCCGGGCAATCTTTTCTTAAAATCAGGTACAACCTGATGATCCGGAGTAAGGGTAAAACGCAAGAGTTCATCTTGCGTTCTTTCCACTCCGGTCAATAAGCATGTGCGATTGGAATTAGTTGCTGCCTTCATCCAGATTTTGTCCTTCTTTGGCAAACCAATGTTCGCGGGCAGCCATAATCACTTTGTTTGCTTCGTCAAGTGAAAGGCTGTTTTCTCCAAGCATTTCAATCAATTCGTCAGCTGCTAAATCGGCAACGTCGTCAAGAGTTTTTACACCCTTTTCCGCTAATGTCAAAATCAGATCCTGATCCAAACCGGTTACAGTTTTAATTGTATCGTCAATACCGAGAGATTTGCTCTTTTGCGCAAATTCAGCATTGCGCTTAGCAATAAACTCTTTGGCGCGGTTTTGCAGTTCGGTGGCAACATCTTCATCAAAGCCTTCGATTTCTGCTAATTCGCTCAAAGGTACGCCTGCAACTTCATCAATATTCGTGAAGCCTTCGGCAATCAGCAAATGAGCAATCATTTCATCTACGTCAAGAGCATCCATAAAGCGCTGTGAGCGAACTTTGTTTTCATTGGCGCGGCGTTCCTGTTCTTGTTCTTCGGTCAAGACATCAATATCACAGCCCAACAATTGAGAGGCTAATTTAACGTTTTGTCCGCGGCGGCCGATAGCAATTGAAAATTGTTCTTGCGGAACAACAGCTTCAATGCGGTTATTGTCTTCATCAAGAACAACTTTTGTCACTTCTGCCGGAGCCAAAGCGCTGACAATATATTGTGCTTTATCTTCAGAATAAGGAATGATATCAATTTTCTCGCCTTGCAGTTCAGTTACAACGGCTTGAACGCGGATACCACGCAGACCAACACAGGCGCCTACTGGATCAATTGTGAGATCGTTGGCTTTTACCGAAATTTTAGCTTTAGAACCAGGGTCGCGCGCAACACTGATGATTTTTACGATACCGTCATAAATTTCAGGAACTTCTTGTGTAAACAGCGCTGCCAAAAATTCAGGACAAGTACGGGATAAGAAAATTTGCGGACCTTTATTTTCACGACGGACATCAAGTACATAAGCGCGGATACGGTCGCCGTTTTTGAATTTTTCCCGAGGTATGATTTCATCACGGCGCAAAATGGCTTCGGTTTTGCCTATATCAACAATAACATTGCCAAATTCAATTCTCTTGATGGTACCATTGATAATTGTGCCGATTTTTTCTTTATATTCTTCATATTGGCGGTTGCGTTCCGCATCGCGTACTTTTTGCACAATTACCTGTTTTGCTGTCTGTGCGGCTACACGTCCGAAATCAATCGGCGGCAAGGGATCGATGATATATTCGCCAAGTTTAATGTCTTTATTAATAGCTTTTGCGTCATCAAGCAAAATTTGAGTAAACTCGCTTTCTTCGTCAATATGGTCGACAACTTCGCGGTAACGGGCCAAAGAGATGGCGCCGGTTTTGCGGTCGATGGAAGCGCGGATATCGTGCTCAAAACCGTAACGGGAACGTCCGGCTTTTTGTATGGCAACTTCCATAGCGGCAAAAACATCTTCTTTATCGATGTTTTTTTCTCTGGCAACAGTATCTGCAACCAGAATGATTTCGGGTCTTGGCATATTTTCAATATTTGGCATTTTTCCCTCTTTGAAAAATTAGTTTAAATTTTCTTGTTCTTCTGCTTCGGCCTCGGCTTCGGCAGCAGCAATAAGTTCATCAGTCAAAAGCAATTTTGCTTTTGAAACGGCGTCATAAGGAATCATCCATTCCTTATCGTCCATCAAAAAAACAATGGTGTCATTATCAACTCGGATAATACGGCCTTTAAATCTTTTGCGCTTTTCAATTTCGATATCAGTTTCTATTTTGGCTTCAAAACCTGAAAATCGAACGAAATTTTCCAAACTTGTCAAAGGACGGTCAAGTCCGGGGGAAGAAACTTCCAAAGTATATTTGCCCGAAATTGGGTCCTTTTCATCCAATACAGCTGAAATTGCCCGACTTACGGCGGCACAATCATCAACAACGATGTTTTTGCGGTCTTTGCGCTCAATCATAACCTGAAGTGTGGGGTTGACATTTCCAATAGTGATTATGCGCACCAAATCAAATCCCAATTCATTTACAATCGGTTCGAGCATATTGTTCAGGTGATGTTTTTTTTGCATATATTTTCCTTTTTATTAACAAAAAAGCGGGGCTTTCGACCCCACTTTCAAAGACTATTATATGAAAGAATGCAAGTTATATAACACATTATTTTTCAAAAATAAAGCCTTTTTTTGTTATTGCGGCAAAATCTTTTGCAAGGAGTGTAAATGCAGATATAAAAAACGTTGATTTCGGCAATGAGTTGTTATAATCTGCCGAACAGATTTTGTTTTAATTTGGAGAGTGCCGATGCAAAAATATATTACTACCCCTATTTATTATCTTAACGGTCTGCCGCATATCGGGCATGCCTATACTTCTATTTTAGGCGATGTTATGAAAAAGTTTGAACAAATGCGCGGCAACGAAGTTTTTTATTCCACCGGCACCGATGAACATGGTCAGAAAAACCAACACAGTATTGAAGCCAGTGGGTTAACTGCAGAAGAATTTTTGCAAAAGCAAAGCGATAATTTTAAAAATTTGTTTGTACGCCTTGGAATTGATTTTGACTATTTTGTCAGGACATCAAAACCCGAACACAAAAAAATAGTGCAGGAAATTCTTCAGAATATTTACGACCGCGGATTGATTGTCAAAAAATCTTATGAAGGTTTGTATTGCGAAGGCTGCGAGCAGTTTAAGAAAAAAAGTGATTTGGATGAAAACGGCTGTTGCCCCGACCATAAAGTTGCTCCTAAGGCAATCAGCGAAGAAAATTATTTCTTTAAGCTGGAACCTTATCGTCAGTGGCTGATTGAATATATTAAAAATAATCCCGATTGGATACAGCCGGCAAAATATGCAAACGAAGTTTTGGGTATGTTGAAAGAACCTTTGGAAGATTTGTGCATTTCCCGCCCGAAATCGCGCGTTTGGCTGGGTGTAGAACTGCCTTTTGATAAGGATTATGTGACTTATATCTGGTTTGATGCTTTGGTTAATTATATTTCAACATTGAATTTCGGACACAATCCTGATTTTGAAAAGATTTGGGCAAATTCTAACCATCTTATTGCCAAAGATATTTTAAAGCCTCACTGCATTTACTGGCCGATTATGCTGCACGCTTTAGGAGTCAATCCGGTTAAACATTGTTTTATTCACGGCTATTGGATTGGCGAAGGCGGCGTTAAAATGTCAAAATCTTTGGGAAACGTAGTGGATCCTGTCGAAGTGATTGATTTGCTGGGCGTTGATGCTTTGCGCTTTTATTTGATTAATAATATGACTATGACCGGTGACAGCCAAATCAGCGTTGATTTGTTGAAGCAGGGATACAGAATGCTGGCTAACAATATCGGCAATTTGCAAATGCGCGTGCTGAAGATGGTGCAGAAAAGCCTTGAAGGCAAAGTTCCGTCAAAAGCCGGACAAAATGAAAACGATAAAAAACTGATAAGCGATATAGCCGGACGTTTTCAACGTATTTTCAGTCAGGATATGAGCTTGGAAACAGTCAGCGAATTGGCCGACAGTATCGTTAAAGCCGGAGATGCGGCAAATGCTTATTTTGCAGCCAATACTCCTTGGGTTTTAGCCAAAGATCCGGCTCAGCACAGTCGTTTTGAAGCCGTTGTTTATACAACTTTGGAATGTTTACGGCTTATCGGTTTGGCTTTGTATCCTTTGGCGCCGGCAACAGCGTTAAAAATTGAGGAATCTTTGGGAATTGATACACCTCAGTTT
>CAVIWQ010000016.1:0-20626 GCA_963646605.1 Bacteroidaceae bacterium | reverse complement strand
CAGGATCATTCGCCGGCATTTTGGCAATGTGTTGACAGCTTGGCCAAAAATGCAGCAGACGGAAGGAAATGGATTAAAGAAAAAGGTTCAAAATTGAATGTCTATATTTAATCCGGCTTGATTTTGACGAATAAAAAAACTATATTATTTATAGAAATTTTTAATAATTGGGAGAAATCAATGCTTGAAAGAAATTATACTTCGGCAGTGGAAAGAGCTGACATAGACGAAGGTTTGCGCAGCTATTTAATCAGTGTATATAATTATATGGCCGGTGGTTTGCTGATAACGGCGTTAGCTGCTTTTATTGTTGCCAATACTTCAATGCTTGGAATGATGTTTGATGCCCGCGGCGGAATGTCCGGTTTGGGATGGCTGTTTTTTCTGGCTCCTTTGATTGTTGTTTTTGCTTTTGGACATGTTGTTCAGCGCGGTACACTCAGTCAGGTTCGCGGTGTTTTTGTTTTGTATTCTGCTTTAATCGGAATTTCGCTGGCTCCGATATTTATGGTTTATACAAGTGCAAGCATGACAAGAGTGTTTTTGATAACAGCCGGCACCTTTGGAGCAATGAGCCTTTACGGATATACAACAAAACGCGATTTAACTTCTTGGGGCTCTTTTTTACGTATGGGGCTTTGGGGAATTATTATTGCTTCTATAGTTAATATTTTTATGCAGAGCTCGGCTTTTTATTATGCTTTGTCATTTGTAACAGTTTTTGTGTTTGTAGGTTTAACTGCTTATGATACACAAAAGATTCGTGAAATTTATATGTCTTCAGATTCAAGCGATATGCAAGGACGAAAAGTTATTGTCGGCGCATTATCATTGTATCTTGACTTTATTAACTTGTTTATGGCTTTGCTCAGAATTATGGGCGATCGCAAATAGTTTGTTGCAGTTAATGAAAAAAACCTCCGATTTTCATCGGAGGTTTTTATTTATTCGCCGTTTTTAATGCGGTCAATCAACTCTTTTACACTCGGGATACATCCGTTTCGGTAAAGCGGATCTGTAGCAAAACGGTAAACCTGATGTCCGGCAAACAACAGATGGTCTTTCACGCTGCCGCCGTGCCCGACTTCGTATAAAGTTTTATGAATACAGTAAGTGCGGGGATCCGGAATTTTTCCGGTTGATTTAGTCGGCGATGATGCACACCATGTCGAAAATTGGCATTGTGACAGACAGCCAACGCAGTTTTTGCGGTCTTCTTTCATTTGCTCCCAATCTTCCGGTGTCATAAATACAACGGTTTCATCCGGTGTTTCTCTGATTTCAGTTAAACCGGCATTAATTTGGTTCATAGCTTTTTCTTTGTCTGCTGATTTAATGAAAACAGTTTTATGATCATTAATTTTCAAAGGTTCGGAATATTCGGCTTCAGCTTGTGTTTTGAAGGCTATTTCACCGTTTTTGCGCAAAATCAGCTTTTCGAGAAAAGTGTTTTTTATTGCTGAAGAAAAGAAACCTGTCGGGCTGAAACGCTGTAAAATAACATCGCCTTTTCTGACGTGCATCATTACTTTTTTCCAGGCTTCGCTTATTGGGCTTTCTTTTGTAATCATTGGTCTTGTTCCGAACTGAAAAGCAATTTTTCCGATATCTGGATTGTTAATATAGCTTTCCCAATCTTTTAATGACCAAATTCCACCGGCTAAAATAATAGGAATTGCATTCAAACCATAGCTGTTCATTAAACGGCGCAATTCTACAATACGATTGTATGGAGTTTCAGGTTTTTCTGGGTTTTCAGCATTTGACAAACCATTGTGTCCACCTGCCAGCCATGGATCTTCATAAACTACCCCGCCCAAAAATTCTGTAAAACGATTGTAGGCGCGTTTCCATAAAATATTAAAAGCGCGTGCTGATGATACAATAGGGTAGTAATAAACTCCGAATTTTGTAGCCAACTCTCCGAGATGATAAGGCATACCGGCGCCGCATGTAATGCCGTTGATAAGGCCTTTCGCTTTAGAAAGCACACCTTCCAGAACGGTTTGCGAATCTGCCATTTCCCAAAGCATATTCATATGGATGCGCCCGTTGCCGTTTGAAATTTCGTGGGCAACTTCGGCTTGTGCAATGCCGCCTTTAATGGCCATTTCAATCATTTCTTGATGGCGTTCTGCACGGGTTTTTCTGGTGAAAATCTCGGCAACGACATTTCCTTTGTCATCATAAAAATCCGGACTTACACCAGAAAAAGTGCCTACACAGTTTTCATGTGCCCATGCACCGCTGCTGCGGCCGTCACTGGCATTTATGCCTTTTCCTCCTTCAACCAGAGGCAAGACTTCTTTACCGGAAATCATAATCGGTTTTAAATCTAACAAAGTTTTTACCTTTCATAATTTTATACAACGTTGCGGAATATAACACAAATTATTGCTTTTGCATATATTTATTTTGTCAGCAGCAACATTTCAACGGGCAGGTCGTTTATAGCCAATAAAGTTATAATTGTACAAAACAGTGAGTAAACGAATAATGCCGCCGTTACGGCCGGATAACTCAATAAAGGTACTCTGGTGGAAAATTTTTTTAATCCGTGATATATAAAGCTCATAAGCAAAATAAAACAAATCATTTGCAATCCGAAACCCAAATGAACTATTTGTGAGGCAATAGGACTGAGTATCGGATAGAGCATAGTCCAAAATATCATGTACAGTACGATAATGACGGCGCTGATTTGATTGACAGTTTTAAGTTTTTTTAGCTGTAAGTTTTTATTTTGTGCAATTTTTTCCGGTGTTAAATTGTCAACAGCCATGCCGCGCACGGTCTTGGGATTTTGAAATTGTTTTTTTATGTCGCTGAGATTGGCTTTTATTTTTTCTTCCATTATGCACAATCCGCAGCCTTTGGAAGTAAAATAAACGTGGTTGCGGTTCTTTTTGCAGTGGCGCAGATTGGCTATCAGTTTCCGCAAATGCTGTTCCCATTCCTGTGCGCTTGGGCGTTTAAGGCCACGGACAAAAGCGCGGTCAAAAAGTTCAAGAGTGTCTTTGGCAAAATAATCATGGATGGAGTATGGATGCGGAGCTTGATATAAATCAGCCCATGAGCCATAAGCATAATGATTTTGCGCTATTCTTTCCTGTATGGTCAGAGGGGCGGAATTGTTTTTGCGCGGCGTTCCAGAAAAAGGGTGAATACCGTTATTCAGAAGTTTGAAGATAATTACAGCCAGAGCAAATTTATCCTGTTCTTCTCCCATTTCGTCACACCCCTGTTCCATGCCTTCGGGACAGATATATTCTTCGCTTACAAATTCGGCAGGATAGCGTGCTTTGTCGCCCAAAATCGAAAAACCGTCGCAATCGAGCATGGAAATCAGCATGCTTTCTTTATAAACATAAACGTTTGAAGGTTTTAAATCGACAATATAATGTCCTTTTTCGTGTAGTGCCGCTACCATGGAACTCAAATTGCAGGCAATGCGAATCCGATATTCATAATTTTCCGGCAGTTTTAATTTTTGTCTGGTTGCGCGCTGCATAAAATGGTCTAATGATGCGGCGCGGTTCAGTTCGATACGGGGCATTAAGTAGCCGACGCAAAATCCTTCTTCATTTTCAAGAATGGCTTCCGGCCATGCAATTTGAATATATTTTTTTCCATCATCGGCCAAAAATTCTTTGCCGTTTTTCAAAGCCGGAGAAAAAGCCGGACGATTGAGCAGCATAGCCTGCAGTTTTTCGCGATTGGTGCTGCTTTTGGCTAAACTATGAAAAATTTTTGCAACTAATTGCGGGTGCTCTTTTACTTCAACAATTTTTCCGGCGGCGCCGCCTTTATTGATAAGCTCTCCCAGAGTAATTCGTTCAAAAGAGCCGTCTCCGTAAACGGCATTATATTTTATTTCCTGTCCGCTCATAGTTTTGCCCATAAAAATGTTTTGTCATCGGGATTTATTTTTTGTGCCTGCGGTGTGCCGAGTGTGTTGTATAAAGCGCGGCGGGCACGGCTTTTGATAGGTTCTTTACTTAAAAATCTGTCTATCGGCAGCAAAAAACGCGGTTCTATGTTTTTATAGTCGGAGGAAAATGAAAATCCGGTTACTCCGTCACTCATCATCATTATGGTGTGAGCTTTTTCAAAAGTTGTAAAACGGATGCAGTCGCGCCAATCATCCATTGTGTAAAAATATGTTTCGCAGGAAAAAATACCGTTTTCGGGTTTTGATGCCACATATTCGGAAAAATTGCTGCCTGTAAAAGCTAATGCTGCTCCGTCTCCGATATGAAAAAATATACCGTGGTTTTTATGATAAACAACCCCAACTAGGGTTGCCGAAAAAGCCATCAGCCCGCGCGGGTTGTTGCGGGAATTCAGGCGATGGAATAAAAGTTTTTCGCGGGCAACTTCAACGGAATTTATAATTGAGGTTTTTATATCGCGGAAAGGAACATTGGGCAAAAGGTCTATTAAGGTGTCACAAAGTATTTTTGCACCGATACGTCCGTATTTGGCAGAACCGGCGCCGTCGGAAAGCACAGCGACAAAATTATCGCCTCGTGTCGAGTGGCGGCAATAATCCTGACAGGGCATTTGCCTGATTTTGTGCATAGGTCCGGTGACACAAGCCGACAATACTTTTATATGACTGTTATTAGTGCTGTTCTTCATCCCAATTTCCGGTATCGTCCAATAAATCCGAGGCATTTGGAGCCGCTTTTGAAATGCAGGATACACTGCGGCTTAACCATAAGAAAAATTCAGTAAATTTCAATCCGCTGAGTCTTTTGGGCGAAATTAACGAGAATTTTGCCAATTTTTCAAGATTTGCTCCTTCCGTGCCGACAGCATGGATAACTACTTTTTTGTTTTTCTGTGCCTGACAACATTTTTTTGCAACCGATTCCCAGTCATAGTCAGTCGGTTCGCCATCGCTGATTAAAAAAATCCAGGGACGCTTTGAAGTAATACCGCAGCTGTCGTAGAGGCATTTTTGCTCTTCTATTTTCTGCAAAGCCAATTCCATAGCTTTGCCGAGAGGAGTCAATCCGCCGGCTACCATTTCCGGAGCGGTAAAATTCATGGCGTCAATCCAATCTGATGACACTTCGGTTTCGTCTTTGCCGAAAGCTTTTATAATTAAGAGTTGAACGCGTGAGCTGGCATCAATGTCTTCTTTTAGTTCGCGTTCCAAAGCTTTCAATCCGACATTAAGCTGTTTTATGGGTTCTCCCCGCATTGAGCCTGAACAATCCAACACCAAAACACAAGGTGTTCGTTCATTAGCGTTGTCGGCAAATTCGACATAAGGTATCATTTCGTCAATAAAATTGTTTTCTGCACTCATCGGTACTCATCCTTAATTGCGCGGATAACTGTGAGGATATCCGCTGCCTTCAATAGCCGAGGGGGCGGAGACTTTGCCACAGCTGCTTGTGGTTATAACTGCTGCAATTAATAAAGCAGCCCATATAATCCGATTTAGTTTCTGCATATTTTTTACCTTTTTCTTGTATGTTTTTTGGTAATGGCTATATATTATCCTAAAACAGATTAAATACAAAAAATAAAACACAGTTATTAAATAAAAGATGAAAATAAATATAAAAATAGCGCTGATTTTATTATTTTTGGTTTTTGCGGTAAATGCCACAGCCAAAGATAAGGCCAATATTTACGCTTTTTCACGTGATGTTCCTCAAAAGGAAATTATCGGAGATAGTGGAAACAAGGTAAAACTGGATAGTTTTTCCGGAAACTTTGTTATAGCGGTTTTTTGGTCGCGTTATTGTTTGCCGTGTATTAGAGAGCTTAAAAGCCTCAACAATTTTTCGAAGAAAACCCGTAATGACGGTATTAGAGTTATTATGATTTCGCCTAAAGGAGAATGGAACAGCGGTTTTGATGAACAACATCGCTTTTTACAGCGGTTCGAAGCAGATGACCTTGAAATTTATGTCGATGAAAAAGAGCAGCTGGCTTCGGCTTTGGGAATTTTTTCATCGCCGGTGAGCATATTAATCAGCCGCGAAAGCCAAGAAATAGGGCGTATTCGCGGCAGCGTTAAATGGGACAGCGATGATGTTGTCGAATATATGTATCAGCTTAAAGCTGAAAAAGGCTAGTCTGTTACATGCAGTTTTGGGAAAAGTTCTTTGCCTAAACTCAAACGGCTGCGCTGTGTATCAATAGAAGTAGCAAGATTAAGTTTTCCGGTTTTGATAATAGCGCGAACCTGATCGCCTTGTGTGGTATCAGGATTAGCAAATAGGTAGCTGACTTGCGGCATTTTATTTTTTATTCCTGAAAGAGTTTGGTGCAAAACAGCAAGCATGCCGCGTGAGAACAAGTCATAAGCAAGCTCTTCGGTCATACCGGTTGAGGCAGCATATTTGATTACGGAGTTGATTGCATCGGCAACATTGTTGGCGTGAATACTTGATAAAACCAAGTGTCCGGAAGTGCAGGCACGTAAAACTTCACTGGCGGTATCGGGAGTACGGATTTCGCCAACCATAATAAAGCGCGGTTTAGAACGGAGCGCTGATTTCAGGCATTCTCCCCAATTGCCGTTGACAGGCTGTGTTTGTTTGCACAATCCCAAACTTCCGTTAACAGCGTTATAAGTGCCGTCTAAAGGCATTTCGGATGGATCTTCAATCGTGTAGGCAAAACCTCCTTCGGTTACCAAATATTCTTTCATCAATGACGAAATAGCGGTGGTTTTGCCGGCTCCGGTAGGACCCGACCATAAAATAAGACCGGCTGTGTTGCTGAGTGAAAGCAAATATTTTCTCAGTTCCAAAGGAAAGCCTAAATTTGAAAAACCGGGGACTTCTCGAGGCATTTTTCGTGCGCAATATTGAACGCCGTATATCGTCATACTGCGTTCAATACGGTAAAATATTTTATTGTATAAAACAGAATAACTTGGGTTTTGTCCATCGTAATTTTTTTCAACTTTTTCAAAAAAATAGCTGAAATCATCTGCTTTTAAGCGCGTTAAGCCGTTTGGCGTGCGGTTGTCGGGAATGTATGCCGTGTGATCCGGTGTGATATAAATATCTGAAAAATCAATTTCGTTAATAGTGGCCATAGGTTTTCTCGCAAATTAGTTTATGGTTTCGTTTGGATAAACGCCGTAAAAATCGTTGCGGTTTACCCATCCTTCAATTTCTGAAAATTTAATCAGGCAAAAATCCTTTTGTTCGGGGCATTTTTCAATTTTACCGATAACCTGATCCTCAACTTTTGCTATAATACGTGAATCTGATTGCGGTTTAGCATATATGTTTGCGGTTTCCTTTTTAGTCATTTTTATCCAACGTTTATTGGTCAACATGGCTTTATGCACCCAAGTTTCAGCGCCTTCCCAATCTTTGATTTTTCGCCATAATTCAAATTCGGCAATAATTTCGACAGGAGCGTTTTTTTGCTTGTAAATCCATTCAATTGGATAGCGTGATCCTGGACCGGAACGTGCGTTGATGTGATTGGAACGAAAAGATGCCATTCGCGGTAAATTGTGGCCTGTATCTCCGTCTTCTTCCTGCGCAAAGGCTGGACAAACGAAATATATGAGCGCTAACAATATCAGGCAAAATCTTTTCATTTATTTTTCCTCATTAATTTTTTCTTATTACAATTGGGATAAACATAGTTCAATATGGTGAATAAAAAGTAAAAGGGAGGAAAAAAATGGAGCTTAAAAAAATTGCTGAAAATTTAATAAAGTTTCGTACCGAAACCGGAAATTTATCAGAGATAAACCGTTGTCTTGAATATGTGCAAGGATTATTCGGCGATGAAATTTGCCGTACATTATATCAAAAAGATAAATTGGCACCGGTTTTACTGCTTTCAAACCATGAAGGAATGGACTTTGACGTGTTGGTTGTCGGTCATTTGGATGTGGTTCCCGCTGCTGACAATATGTTTGTTCCCAGAGAAGAAAATAATAAAATTTATGGCAGAGGAACTCTTGATATGAAATCTTTTGCCGCAGTCGGTCTAAATTCGCTTGAATATGCCGTCAAACAAAACCTTCCGCTGAATTTTGGCGTTTTGCTTTCAACTGATGAAGAAAAAGGCAGTTTCGGTTTAGAGGCTTTTTTGCAAGATAATCCGCAAATTAATGCCAAAGTTGTGCTCGATGTTGATGTTGCGGGCGATATAACAAAAATCGTGGCAAAATGTAAAAATCCGGTTTTTGTTAAAATTATTTCCAAAGGATTGGAAGCTCATGGTTCAACTCCTTGGGAGGGAATAGATGCCAATGAAAAAATGTTGCAGGTTTTAAATAATATCCGCAAATTATATCCTTATTTTTCAAAAGAAACCAAACGTCCTGACAATACTTGGATTGACACGGTGCATTTTGCTAAAATAGAAGGCGGAGAAGTTGCCAATGTTATTTCTAATTATTGTGAAGCTTTGCTCGATTTCAGATTAACTGAAAATTCGTCAGTAGCTGAGTTAGAAAAAAAGTTGTCTTCTTGTCTGGTTTTAGGAACAGAATATAAAATTATAACAGCTTCTCATCCTGTTGTTATGGATGAAAAAAATCCATACATTTTGCAGTATAAACAAATTGCCGAAGAGGTTATAGATAAAAATATTGAATTTGAATATATCGGCGGTGCGACAGATTCACGCGCTTTTGCTGAAAAAGGTTCGGTCGTTGTTATGCATTCGGGCAGCGGCGATGGAATGCATGCTTCAGGTGAATATGTTGAGTGGGACAGTGTTGAACAATTGGCCGAAATTCAAAAAAACTTTTTGAAAAATTTTTAGGCCTAGCGGATGTTTTGCTGAGTTTTTGCAGCAGCGGTGTAAGAAGAGTTTGCAGCTTGTGCAATTATTTTTTCAGCCGCTGCTTCTTTTTTGTTTTTTTGCAAATATGTCAAAGGCGCTTTGACGCACTGTGCCAAAACATTGGTAACCGTTCTTTTTTCCTGACGTGTTTCCATATATTCGCCGACTTTTTTATCTCCTCCGTACCATGCAATACTGGATATTAAATTGGGATCCGGTGATTGAGAACAAATGGACTTTATGTAGTTCAGGCAAGTTATATCCGTTTTGGCAACCCGTCCGTAAAATTTTTTATTTTTCTTAACTTTTGTGATGTTTTTGTAATTCAGTTTACCATAGCCACCAATATAAAACTGTTTAATGTCTTTTTCAGTAAGCGCGCCTTTGAAAATAAGGTATTCCAAGGTTCGGCGGATGGCAAGTCCGTTTGAAAATTTTTTGGTCTTGGTTGCTACTCTGGTTAAAAATGCTTTGGAAATTTCATCTTGATTTCCGCTGTTTATTGCTTTGGCTATTCTGGCATTATTGCTGCCGAGGGCATCTACGCCGCAGTTATATGTCAAACAAATTACCGCGGCCATTTCGTGTGCAGCGAGCGGACGTTTGATGTATTTGTTCAGATATGGATAGATTTCTTTTTCAAAATGGTTGATAACATAATGGTTAATTTCTTCCTGATTTTTTAGTATATCCCCTTTTTTTACGGGGGAGCCGTTGGGGTGTGTGGTATTGCCTATGCCGATTGTCCATATTTTGCACATGTCTTGATAGGCTTCATTTGAACAGCCTTCCAAGAAGATAAGTGCCGGAATAGCTATTTTTTCAGCCTGACGATATTGTGCAAAATTATCTTTTTTGGGTTTGCTGACAATTTCAGTTTTGGGTGAGGCATTTTCATTTGAATTGTTGCTTTCGGAAACAGTCGCGGCCTGTCCGTGAAAAGAGCTTGCAGATAAAAATGCCGATAACAGAAATGTTTTTAATTTTGACATATTGCACCCCATTAAAAAACTTAAATTATACTAACACGCTCTGTCAAAAAAATAAAGAGAAGCTTTGCTGTAAGATAAATATAAAAAACTGGACAAATATGCAAATTTTGTATATAATTTTATCTCGTTTGAGGATAATTTTACAATGACTACTTTATTTTCAGTGTTGCTGTTTGTGGTTGGCGTTTTGACTGCCGGAGCAATATGGGCAGTTAATTTAAATTTACGGCGCTTTGAGTATCCGGCGCGGTTAATTGCTTTTTTCGGGCCTTTTGTTTTATTGGCAATGTTTATTTATTCAATTTATTTTATTAAAGGCGCTAATTATTCTTGGCTGTTGATTTTTTTTCTATCCTTAATTACAACAGTAATGTGGATTTTTGCTGGAGGTCTGCTGGTTGGTGTTTTGATTATTTTGGCAGTCGGAGGATATTGGGTTACAGTAACTCTGCGCGATACCAATTATGCGGCGTTCCGCCGGCGTTTTCGCCGTGATTTTTCGTATGGATGGAGCAGAATCCGCGCCTGGATAGAAGGTGAAGAATAAACAGTTGCATAAAGCTGTTTTTTATTATAATTATCTTCTTATGTCGACGTAGCTCATCAGGATAGAGCAACAGTTTCCTAAACTGTGGGTGGGAGGTTCGAGTCCTCTCGTCGACGCCATAAAAAAATGCCCATGACAGGGCATTTTTTTATGCTTTTTTTACAGGTTGAAAAAAGTTTTTTATTTTTCTTCGAATACGCTTGATTCGATTTTTAAGATTATAAACTATTTTCGTCCGTAGCAATAAAGGGTAGTCTTGCAGTATTTCCTGTAATTTTTTCATGTAATCAGGCTGATTTAAAAAGTCCGGATTAATGAAATTTTTGATGATGAAATGCTTTATCAGAGATTTTTCACTGGACGGCATTTTTTTATTGGCAAAATCCATAATCATTTCGGCGATTATTAAACTGTCGGCTTTTCTTTTTTGCAGTTTTTCCGGAGATGTTGTGGTTGAATCGGAATTAAACACATAATTGTAGCATGTGTTTGAAATGATGTGCATGGTTTTACCATACCACAAAGCCTGAATAGCGAATAAATTATCTTCGAAAATTCGTCCTTCGGTAAATTTTAACCGGTGGTTTTTTATAATTTCAGTTTGATAGAGTTTGTCCCAAACTCCTCCGTGATTCAGGTTTTGAAGGGCGACAGCAAAATCTCTTATATGCTGCGGTTTGCACCTTTGCACTCTGGTTTTGCGTTTTCCTATACGGCGGGTTGCAGCTTGAACGATCCCGGCAGCTGAAATGATAGCCGTGCGATATAGCTTGCCGTAGAAATCAAGGTCAACATAATCATCGGAATCGACAAAACCGATATAACGTCCGTTTGCGGCCTTAATGCCGGCATTGCGCGCTGCAGATTGTCCGGCATTTTGTTGACGGATAATTTTAATTCTTCGATCTTTTTGTGCATAAGCATTAAGAATGTCTATGCTGTTATCTGTGGAACCATCATCAATACATATAATTTCAATATCATACAATGTTTGTCCAATCAGGCTGTCTAGGCAGCGCTCAAGATAAGCCGAAGTGTTGAAGACAGGTACAATTATTGATACAAGAGGTTGTTCAGTCACAAGAATCTCCATTTATTAAATTAATTATGTAAATTTATGAATATTGCTCTGTTCTGTCAATATAAATAAAGGCGGATATTTCCGCCTTTATTGCGCATGAAAAATATTTGAAAATTTAAAAACGAAAATCGCGTGTGCCTTTTTCGATTTGTTCCAAATTATTTTCACAAACTGATTTTATATTAGGGTTCGGAATTTTCGATAATTCTCGCTTAATAAGCTCTTCACCGACTTTTCTGGTTTCGGGAGAAGCATAGTCCATCAAAAATTCTTTTAATGTCATTAGGGCATTGGGATGGCAAAAGTTAAGAATTTGCCGTGATTTGCAAAATGACATAAAGCGGTCTCCGGTTCTTCCCGCACGATAGCATGCGGTGCAAAAACTTGGAATATAACCGATTTCCATCAGCCATCTGACAACTTCATCCAAAGTGCGTTTGTCGCTGACATCAAATTGTTCGGATTCATTTTCGATTTCGGGTTCAGCATAACCGCCGACAGAAGTTTTTGAGCCCCCGCTGATTTGGCTGATGCCATAATGTATAACTTTTTCACGGCATTCTTTGCTTTCGCGGGTGGAGATAATCATTCCTGTGTAAGGAACGGCAACTCTGGTGCAAGCAATAATTTTTGCGAAAATATCATCGCTTATGGCGTTGTCAAAAGCGTTTGGATCAATATCATCGGCATGTTTAATACGAGGAAAACTGATTGTATGAGGGCCAACACCGTATTTGGCTTCAAGGTGTTCGGCATGCATAAGCAATCCGGCAAATTCGTACTGATAAGTTGACAATCCGAACAATACGCCTAATCCGACATCATCGATTCCGCCTTCCATAGCGCGGTCCATAGCTTCGGTATGATAAGCATAATTGTGCTTTGGTCCTGTCGGGTGCAAAGTTTCATAATTTTCTTTGTTATATGTTTCCTGAAATAAAATATACGTGCCGATACCGGCTTCATGAAGCTTGCGGTAATTTTCAACGCTGGTTGCCGCAATATTTACATTTACACGGCGAATTGCTCCGTTTTTATGTTTGATATCGTAAATGGTTTTGATTGATTCCAAAACATATTCAATTGGGTTGTTAATCGGATCTTCTCCGAGTTCAATGGCAAGACGCTTGTGTCCCATATCCTGCAGGGCAATAACTTCTTTGCGGATTTGCTCTTGTGTCATTTTCAGGCGGGGAATATGGCGGTTTTTAGCATGATAAGGGCAATAGGTGCATCCGTTGACACAATAGTTTGATAAATACAGCGGAGCAAACAGAACAATACGGTTTCCATAAAAGTCTTTTTTGATTTGCTCGGCTAAATCAAATATTTTCTTATTTAGTTCCGGAAGATCACAAGCTAATAAAAGCGAAGCTTCACGGTGAGTAAGCCCTTTTAATAAGGAAGCTTTGTCGATGATTTTTGAAATCAATTCGGCATTGCGGCGGTTTTGATTGGCATAATCCAAAGTTGCAAGAATTTCTTCATGTGAAATAAATTCTTCCGCTTTGGATGATTTTACATCATAAGACATTTTTCTATTTCCATAAATTAAAACTACAATTGAAGTAACACTTTAAAAGCAAATGTGCAAGCATGCTTATGCGGAGCAGAGGCAATTTTAAAAAGGGCAGTAAATTTGCACTTGCGTTTTAGTATTAAAAAAACTAAATAATAGGCAAGTTAATTTATAAAAATCAGGAAAATAAGCTATGAATAAGCAAGATTATTACGAAGTTCTTGAAGTGTCTAAAACAGCAACTGCTGAAGAAATAAAAAAATCATACCGCCGTTTGGCTATGCAGTACCATCCTGACCGCAATGCCGGAAATGCTGAGGCCGAAGCTAAATTTAAAGATATTAATGAAGCTTATGAAGTTTTAAAAGACGAGCAAAAGCGTGCTGCATACGATCGTTATGGACATGCCGCTTTTGAACAAGGCGGCGGGGCCAATCCTTTTGATTTTAATTTCGGTGGAGCAGGTGGTTTTGCAGATATTTTTTCTGAAGTTTTTTCCGATTTTATGGGGGGCGGACAATCTCGGCGCTCTCCTTCATCAGCGCAAAACGGCGAAGATTTGCGTTATGATTTGGAAATAAGTCTGGAAGAGGCTTACGCGGGATTGGAAAAGACGATTTCTTTTAATACGACAAAAGCTTGCGAAACCTGCCACGGGCACGGAACAAAAGACGGAAAAGAAGCACCTGTTTGTCCGTCATGCGGCGGAAGCGGGCGCGTGCACCGTCAGCATGGTTTTATGATTATGGAAACAGTTTGTCCTGATTGTCATGGAAGCGGACGAAAAGTGACCGATAAATGCACTGATTGTAACGGTAATGGCTATATCAAATATAAAAAAGAATTAAAAATCAAAATTCCTGCCGGTGTCGATGATGGTACGCGTATTCGCGTTACCGGTGAAGGAGCTGCGGGAATACGCGGCGGAATGAACGGTGATTTGTATGTTTTTGTGAATGTTAAAGGCCATAAACTCTATGAGCGTCAGGGAAGCGATTTATTTGTGCGGGTTCCGGTTTCGATGGCTTGCGCTGCTTTGGGCGGAACAATAGAAATTCCTTCGGTTGACGGAAGAAAATTGGAGCTTAAAGTTCCGGCTGGAACTCAAAGCGGGCAACGTTTAAAAATACGAAATGAAGGTATGCCGCGTTTGCGTACTGCTCAAAAGGGAGATTTATGGGCGGAAATAAAAGTGGAAACACCGGTAAATTTGAATGCCCGCCAAAAAGAAATTTTGGAAGAATTTAGAAAAATTTCCGGTGAAGATAATTGCCAGCCTGAAGAAAAAAGCTTTTTTAACCGCATAAAGGATATGTTTAAAGCCGCTTGATATTGGACTTGTTTTTTATCTGTTTTTACGCTAAATTATATATTACAAAATATTATTAACCAATTATCATATAGTATATGGATTACCTTAAAATTGATTTGGGTTCTTTGCTTAAAAATTTGCAAACGCTCAATTTTGAAGAAGCAGATCTATTAACATTGGCTGAGTATCAGAACACGCTTGATATTATTCAATCAAGTGTAACAATGACTCCTAACCTTCCGGAAAGCGTTAAGTCAGCAGCTGAAGAATGTTTGTCATACTATGATAAAATTCAACGAGAATTTTATCGCCGCGGCATTAATGCTTCAGTTGATGAAATCTGCGCCAATCCCGAGTTGATGATTATTGTTTTGCAGTCATTGCCGGTGATAGATTTGATTTTAGTTGAAGGCAGGCTGAAACAAGCTCTGTCCGATGATCCTGATTTGCAGCCGGTGTATGATTTTGTGCTTGAGATTCTCAAAATAAAAGTTGCGGATCTGCCTTGCTGCTAATTAATGTTTTTATTTGTACTAAAAAAGCTCCGTTTTTAAAACGGAGCTTTTTTTGAAGATAAAACAGAAGTTATTTTGCCAATTGTGCGGCAACTTCAGCTGCAAAATCTTCTTCTTTTTTCTGGATGCCTTCACCGAGTTTGAAGCAAACAAATTCTTTAACTTTGATATCTGCACCAAGTTCTTTAGCAGTATCGGCAATAACTTGTTTGATTTTTTTGTCCGGATCCATAATGTAAGCCTGTTCTTCAAATACAACTTCGTCGTAGTATTTTTTGATACGGCCTTCGATCATTTTTTCAATGATGTTTTCAGGTTTGCCAGAAGCTTTAGCCTGTTCGCTGAAAATAGCTTTTTCACGTTCAACTGCTGCCGGATCTACAGAAGCAATTGTTTGGAACAACGGACGGGAAGCGGCAATATGCATGGCCAAATGTTTACCGAGTTCAGCCAATTTTGCTTTGTCGGCGGCATTTGATTCCAAAGCAACCAAAACACCGATTTTACCAAGGTTGCCACGAGTAACATTGTGAACATAAGAAGCAATAACACCGTTATCGACTTCAACCATTTGTGCGCGGCGCAAGGTCATATTTTCACCGATTTTGGCAATCAAGTCTGTCAAGCGTTCTGCAAATGTTTTGCCACATTTCGGGCAGTTAAAGTTTTTCATGTCGCAGATATCGCCATGGCTGGCAAGAGCAACTTTAGCGGCATCTTCAACATATTCCTGAAACATTTCGTTTTTGGCAACGAAGTCGGTTTCGGAGTTAACTTCGACAATGGCGCCTTTGTTGCCGTCAACAGCAACGGCAACCAAACCTTCGGCAGCAACACGGCTGGATTTTTTAGCGGCAGAAGCCAAACCTTTTTTGCGCAGCCAATCTACGGCTTGTTCCATATCGCCATTAGTTTCAACCAAAGCTTTTTTGCAATCAAGCATACCTGCACCGGTTGATTCTCTTAATTCTTTTACTTTAGCGGCTGTAATTTCGCTCATTAATTTTCCCCAAATTTTGTGTTTTAATTAAAATGGCGATATTTTAGTTAGATAAAATACCGCCATTTGCTAAGTTGTGTTTATAGCTTTTGGCTATTATTCGGCAGCAGCTTTTTTCTTAGCAGCGGCTTTTTTAGCCGGAGCTTTTTCTTCAGCAGCGCCTTCGGCTTCGCTATCAGCTTTTGCAGCTTTTTTGCGAGCAGGTTTAGCTTCAGCTACAATTTCGTCAACTTTAACGCCTTGTGCGGCGATTTCGGCTTGAATACCATCCAAAACGGCAGAAGACAACAATTCGCAATAAAATTGAATTGCACGAACAGCATCATCATTACCTGGAACAGGGAAGTCAACCAAGCTTGGATCCGCATTGGTATCAGCAATACCGATAACTGGAATGCCGAGTTTTTTAGCTTCTTTAATAGCCAAATCTTCTTTAGGCATATCAACAACGAACAACAAGTCAGGTTGTCCGCCCATGTTCATAACACCATTCAACTCTTTTGCCAATTTGTCTTGTTCTTTTTTCAAATTGAGCAATTCTTTTTTGGTATAGCCTTCAGTTTCGTTTTTATCAAACATCTCATTCAATTTGTTCAAACGAGAGATTGATTTGTAAACGGTTTTCCAGTTAGTCAACATACCGCCGAGCCAGCGATAGTTTACATAGTATTGTCCACATCTTTCAGCATTCTCTTTAATGATGTCCTGAGCTTGTCTTTTGGTGCCGACAAATAAAACTTTACCGCCGTTGGCAGCAATTTCGCGGGCAGCATTCAAAGCTGTGTAGAGCATCGGGTAAGTTTGCTGCAAGTCAATGATGTGAATGTTATCTTTTTTGCCATAGATATATTCAGCCATTTTCGGATTCCAACGGCGAGCGTGGTGACCGAAATGTACGCCGTTTTCAATCATTTGGCGAATAGTAAATTTTGGAAGACTCATTTTATAATCCTTTGTTTTCCGGTTAAACCTCCGCAGGCATTCGGCTCTTTGCTAAGAGCACCGGAGCGAAAACTTAGAGTGTCCGCCGTCCTGCGTGTGAAATTAAAGTTACGGGCTTTATTATTAAAACCCGCTGTCTTTTTACAACAATTTTGTTATTTGTAAAGAGTTTTTTTGCTTAATCCGATGATTTTGCGCCGATAAAATTATTGATGGCGGTAGTAACTCTGTTTACCGTTGCTTCAACGGCTTCATCTCTGGTTTCAACTACAATATCGGCTTCGGAATAATACGGATATTCTTCTCCTATATATTCCTCAAGCTTGTTTTTCAGGTGTTCGTCATTGCCCCGCAAAAAAGGACGGTGTTTGCGTCCGTAGGTGCGGTGGTATAAAGTGTCAACATCGGCTTTCAGCCAAACAGTAATAGCATGTTCTTTGGCTAAATTTCTGGTTTGCTGCGGAACAAAAGAACCTCCTCCTGAGGCCAAAACACAAGGAGAACCTTGCAATAAACGATGCATAACTCTGGTTTCTCCGGCACGGTATTCTTCTTCGCCAAAACATTTTAGAACATCGACTAAAGGAAGTCCTGCAGCTTTTTCTATCTCTTGATCACCATCGACAAAGGGCAGATTCAGCTTTTTTGCCAGACGTTTTCCCACGCTGGTTTTGCCGCTTCCCATTAATCCGACCAATAAAATTATTTTATTAATTTGCATTGTTTTAATCTTTGTTTTAAATATTATTGCCATAATATAAATAGTTTTGATTTTATCAATATTTTTTTAAAGAAAAGGGCAAGTTTATGTTAAATCGTAAAAAAAATTACAGTTGGGTTTATATTTTAGCAGGAATAGCAGTTGCCGGATTGTTTTGGCTGGTGTCGCAGGAAATGCCGTTTAGCGAAGAAACAGTAGAACAACCTCTAGCTAATACTTTTGCAAAATAAATGTCTTCTGATAAAAATTATATTTATCTTTTTTTAGACGCCGCTACAGCTGAAAAAGGGCTGTCGCCGCTTACGGCTGACGCGTATCGAAAAGATTTGGAACAGTTTTATATATTTATAAAACATGATGTATCAACGGTGACGGCGGATGAAATTGCCGGTTTTATTAAAGATTTAGGCGACAAAAAATACAGCGGTAAATCTATTGCGCGTAAGATTTCAGCTGTACGGGAATTTTTTAAATTTTTGCTTTCCGAAGGCAAAATTGCCGATAATCCGGCGGCTGACGTGCTTTCTCCCAAAAAGGAAAAACCTTTACCTAAGTTTTTGACAGAAGAAGAAATAGGACGTCTGATTGATATTGCCGAAGCTAAAAAAGGTTTTGTCGGCTTGCGTTTGGCGGCAATGCTGAAACTTATGTATGCTTGCGGTCTGCGTGTGTCTGAACTGGTCGGCTTGCCTAAAAAAAACGTTAATTTTAAGAAAGAACAGATTATTGTTTTAGGTAAGGGCGGCAAAGAGCGGATTGTTCCGGCGGCATCGGCGGCTCTGAATACGGTTGAAGATTATTTGTCTGCTCGGAAATATTATCTAAAAGGTGAAAAGTCACTTTGGCTGTTTCCGTCAAAACTTGCCGCGGACGGACATATAACCAGAGATGCTTTTTTTAAGGATTTGAAAAAATTAGCAGTAGAGGCTGGAATTTCTCCGGCAAAAATTTCGCCTCACGTTTTGCGTCACTCATTTGCTACTCATTTATTGAGTCATAAGGTCGATTTGCGAAGCGTGCAAAAAATGCTGGGACATGAAGATATTTCGACAACGGAGATATATACGCATATTGTATCGGAGCAATTATGCGAAGAAGTAAGAGAAAACCATCCTTTGGCAAAGCACAAAATTCCGAATTAAATTTCATTTTTTTGTCATCATATTGTAATTGCGTAAAATCACTGTTTTTGCTATTATAAAATATATGTTAACGGAGAAAGACTATGTCTGAAGCAGAATTAACTGAAGTTCCCGAAGAACCTGAAGAAAAACGGACGGAAAAACAAGAAACAGGATTGTCCGCTGAAGAACGTGCGGCAATGGTTGACCGTTTGTCAAAAGCAAAAACGGAAGAGTTTACAACACGTCAAGGCGAAATCGTTACCCAATCGGTGCGGGATGTTCAAAGAAGATATCCCCGCAACAAAAGTTCGGATATGGAACGTAAAAGATATGCCTGCAGCACATACGGTGCTGAATTTGGATTGAAAGGATTGGCAACCAATTATTGCGTGGCCATTCAATTTGATGCCATGAATAAAGCCAATAAAGAAATTGGTGAAGATTTAAGACAGGATTTGGAGCAGGATGTTCCGGAATCAAAAGTTTTTGCGAATCCGCTTTATTTAAAAACCGAAAGTAATTATAAAGCGTTAAACGGCCAAAATCCAGTATGTCCGAGGGATAGCCTGCGTTGCGAAGAAGCCAGAAGCTGTCCGTCTGCAATGAAAAAATATGGTGAAAACGGCTTTATGGATACAAACGGGAACAAAGTATCAGACTATGTTCGTCCTAGCGGGCAAGTTGCTCTCGATAAAAATGGAAAACCAAAGCTGAAAGACGGTGATTTGTTGTTTATCAGAACAGGCGTTGCCAACAATACAGCGTCCGGCTGGCATTGTGTGAGAGCAAATGTTGATAAAAATGGAAAAACTACGTATACCGGCGGCAACGGCGAAAGTGTAAACAGCGGATTGGGCTGGTGCATGAATAAACAAGTAAAAGTTTTTCATACCAGCCAATATGCTGAAAAATGTTTCAAACATCAATTTGAACAATTAAATGATAAAGAGCTGCAGCAGTTAGACAGTCAGCTGCGAGAGGGACAGCAGCAAAAACAGCAACAAAACAGCGCTTCAGCGCAGAAAACAGCCGGCAAACCGACAGCGCAAGCAAATCTGCAAGAAAATCATACAGGTATGGAAAATCTGACAGCATCAATGTCAGCTGGACATTCTGCTATCAGTGACAGAATAGCTGCTTTTCGCGAAAGAAGAAACGCTGAAAGTTTAGCTCGAGCTGATATTGTTGAGGGAATGCGTAGAGATAATGAGCGTTTGCAGCAGCGAAGAGAAGAATTGGCGGGAATACGCGGCGAAAAATCGACTCCGCATTATGATTTTGCTGCCCGTCATTTTCAATGTGAAGATGTGGCTGCAAGCATAAAACAGGAAAATCAAGAAATACGCCAGACAGAAGCAAGGCAACAACAACCGCAGGAAAAACAAATTTCCGGACTGCGCCGCTTTATGAATCTATTTTCAAGGTCTGAATATGCTTAAATAGTAAAAAAACTCCCGTTTAAGGGAGTTTTTTTTGTAGGCAGATTCACAATTATGTTATCTAACCCAATAATCAAAAAGTTGATTAACACTGATTTCGGCTAGTTGATTGAGATCTTCCGGATGTCCGCTGAACCCCGCTTGTTCGCACCAACGGATAAAAGTTACCCATGAATGTTTGTTATAATTTGCAATAGGTAAGCGAATTTGACGAACTTGCATGTCAAGGTCAATTTCCTGAGGCTCTTTTTCAAGCTGGTCAGCAAGCAAAATTGTTAACATTTGCTTGCTTATTCGCGGTCTGGTGCACTGAGCGCGGATATTGGCGGCGCTGCGGCTGGCAGGAATGGCAAGCAAACGGGCAAAATCAAGCAAAGTTGCTTCCGAATTGAGATAACTCCAAGGAGTTTTAGATTTGTTTGAAAACTCATCGGTAGGATTGATGTTGTACTTGTTTGCCAGAATGTCGCGATTTATTTGTTTGAACACTTGTTTGAAATATTCAACATAAATTTTGCCATCCGAGAGCTTGCAATCTTTTAAGCTCATTTGTTTTATACCCAACTTTTGGGCTAAAACTTTGTAACTGTCTTTTTGATGCATAAGTTTTAAATTTTAATTGATTAATAATTTTTCAGTAATTTTTGTAT
>CAVIWQ010000015.1:1539-21295 GCA_963646605.1 Bacteroidaceae bacterium | reverse complement strand
GCAGTGCGGCTTCGTTCTCTCAAATTTCTCTTTTGCCATTGTTCTCGTTTCCTAACAAAATTAATTATTTTATATAAAGGAGGGCAGAAAGCTTTCCGCCCTCCGGTTTTGCTTTAATTAAGCATTTTTAGCTTTTACTTTTTCAGCAATATCATTCGGTACTTCAGCATAATGATCAAAAACCATTGAAAACTGAGCACGACCTTGTGAAAGTGAACGCAAGGTATTTACATAACCGAACATATTTGCCAAAGGTACCTGTGCATCGATAACACGAGCATTTGCGCGTTGATCCATACCGTTTACAAGACCGCGGCGAGAGTTCAAATCGCCGATAATGTCACCCATATATTCTTCAGGAGTAACAACTTCTACCTTCATAATCGGTTCCAACAATTTTGGAGAAGCCTGACGCATACCTTCACGGAAAGCTGCGCGGGCTGCGATTTCAAAGCACATAACGTTAGAGTCAACTTCGTGATAAGCACCATCATAAAGGTTACATTTAACACCGGTTACAGGATATCCGGCAATAACACCGGCGTCCATAGCCGAACGCAAACCTTTTTCAACACCTGGGATGTATTCTTTCGGTACATTACCGCCGACAACAGTATTTTCAAATTCAAATCCGGTATAACCTTCCAACGGTTCAAATTTGATTTTAACTTTAGCGAACTGACCGGCACCACCAGATTGTTTTTTGTGGGTGTATTCGATATCGCATGGTTTTGTAATAGTTTCACGGTAAGCAACTTGCGGATCACCGACATTGCATTCGACCTTGAATTCACGTTTCAAGCGGTCAACAATAATGTCAAGGTGCAATTCGCCCATACCTTTAATGATGGTTTGACCAGAATCCGGATCAGAAGAAACTTTGAATGAAGGATCTTCCATTGCCAAACGTGACAAAGCCAAGCCCATTTTTTCAACGTCGGCTTTAGTTTTCGGTTCAACAGCCAATTCGATAACAGGCTCAGGGAATTCCATATTTTCCAAAATAATCGGATTAGCAGAATCGCACAAGGTATCACCGGTTGTGGTATCTTTCAAACCGGCAAGAGCGATAATATCACCGGCACCGGCTTCTTTCAAATCTTCACGTTTGTTTGAATGCATCAACAACATACGACCGACGCGTTCCTTTTTATCTTTAACAGAGTTATAGATATAAGAACCGGCGGTAATTGTACCGGAATAGATACGGCAGAAAGTCAAAGAACCTACGAACGGGTCGTTCATAATCTTGAATGCCAAAGCAGCTAAAGGCTGTTTGTCATCAGGATGACGTTCCTCTTCTTTATCTGTATTCGGATTAACGCCTTTAATTGAAGGAATATCCAACGGAGAAGGCAAATAATCAATAACAGCATCGAGCAAAGGCTGAACACCTTTGTTTTTGAAAGCTGTACCACAGAAAACAGGTACAAAATCCTGAGCCAAAGTACCTTTACGGATACATTTTTTCAGAGTTTCAACAGAAACGTCTTTACCTTCCAAATAGTCTTCCATAGCTTGTTCATCTTCTTCAACAGCCATTTCAACCAATTGGTGATGATATTCTTCGGCTTTTTCTTTCAAGTCGGCAGGAATTTCCTGAATTTCAATCGGAGAATCCGCTGTATCACCGGTATAAACGATAGCGTTCATATTCAGCAAATCAACAACGCCGCGGAATTCAGCTTCAGAACCGATAGGCAGCTGCAAAGCCATCGGGCGGGCGCCCAAACGGTCAACAATCATATCCAAGCAACGATAGAAATTTGCGCCGATACGATCCATTTTATTGCAGAAGCAAATTCTCGGTACATTATATTTATCAGCTTGTCTCCAAACTGTTTCAGACTGTGGTTCAACACCGGCAACAGAATCGAAAACAGTGATAGCACCGTCCAAAACACGCAAAGAACGTTCTACTTCAACAGTAAAGTCAACGTGTCCCGGAGTATCGATCAAATTGATGCGGTAACCTTTCCAAAAGCAGGTTGTGGCAGCGGAAGTAATAGTAATACCGCGTTCCTGTTCCTGTTCCATCCAGTCCATGGTAGCAGCGCCATCATGAACTTCACCGATTTTGTGAGTTTGACCAGTATAGTACAAAATACGTTCACTGGTAGTGGTTTTACCGGCATCAATGTGAGCCATAATACCGATATTTCTATACTTATCCAAAGTATGTGTACGAGCCATTTTCGTTTCCCTCGCCTAGAATTTGTAGTGAGAGAATGCTTTGTTGGCTTCGGCCATCTTGTGGGTATCTTCGCGTTTTTTAACAGCAGAACCACGATTTGCGGCAGCATCCAAAAGCTCATTGGCTACTTTTTCGGTCATTGTTGTTTCCGAACGTTTTTGAGCAGCGGCAATAATCCAGCGGATTGCCAAAGCTTGACGGCGGTCGGCGCGAACTTCGCAAGGAACCTGATAAGTAGCACCGCCAACACGGCGAGACTTAACTTCGAGCATAGGTTTAACGTTTTCAATAGCTTCGTTAAAAACGGCCAAAGCATCTTGTTTTGACTTTTTAGCCAAAAGATCAAATGCCGAATAAACAATTTTTTCGGCAACGGCTTTTTTGCCGTCTTCCATAATATTATTAATAAATTTAGCTACTACCTTATCATGAAATTTAGCATCAGGCAGCACTACTCTTTTTTCTGCACTATGACGACGTGACATAACTTACCCTCCTATTTCGGTCTCTTTGCGCCGTACAAAGAACGACGCTGACGGCGTTTAGCAATACCTTGAGTATCCAAAGTACCACGGATGATATGATAACGAACACCTGGCAAGTCTTTTACACGGCCTCCCTTAATCAGCACCACTGAGTGTTCCTGAAGATTATGACCTTCACCAGGGATATAGCTGATTACTTCAAAGCCGTTGGTCAAACGAACGCGAGCCACTTTACGCAACGCAGAGTTAGGTTTTTTAGGGGTTGTAGTGTAAACCCTTGTGCAAACACCGCGTTTTTGTGGACAAGCTTTCAAGGCCGGGACCTTGTTTCTTTTCACTTTAGGTGTTCGTGATTTACGAATTAACTGACTAATTGTAGGCATCACAAATTTCCTTATATAAAATTAACAACATAAAAACCGTTATTTCAAGCGGCAAACCACTCAAAATACGGGAAAAACTCATATTTTTCAACATTCTTGAGCCTCAGACGACTCATATGAATTGAGCGCATACTAATGTTTTATGCGCTCCAAGTCAATAGTTTTTTCTTGTTTTTATAAGATTTTAGACGATTTTAAAACTCAGCGTTCATACAAACGATGCATAATTTTATCAATTAATCTCTTGCGTCCTTCTTCACCTTTTTCTAATTGGGCAGACAACATTTCAATCTGACGTTTATCTTCTTCTCCACAGCCGATAAACCTTTTCAAGCTGTTTATTCCGTCTTCAAAATGAACTCCGGACAAAATTGCAGCTCCTTTTCCATACTGCCGCAGAACTATTGCCGGAGGATTTTCACGCACATCACCGTACGAAGCCAAAATCTCATGATTTTCCATATTATGAATTTCGAATTTAGGCCCGCCGTGATAAAAGACCGAATGTGTTTCACCGTCTTCATTCCAAACAACAGAGGTTACAGCCAAAGAAGACGGCGTGCGAGAATAAGGATTTATTTTTAAATCTTTTTTCAAAGTTCCTATGGCATCTGCCTCAACCAAATTCAATCCATAATCTTCTACAACCGCCAAATTCGGAACATCTTCCTCAAAACGACAGCAACTGCTTGCATAGTAAGCGCCGGCACAAATTCCAAAATATACACCGCCGTTTTTCACATAATCACGAATTATTTCGTTTCCCTGATACCCTAGTTTTGTTCGGTACGGCGTAGCCGCTCCCCCCGGCATAAAAAAAGCCTGCACATCGCTGTTCAGAACATTCCTTTTTAGAATTTCCGCCGCATCAGTCATTTCAACAGCAACATTCTGCCTATCAAAAGTTTCTCTCAGCGTTCTGTACAAATTATTCACATCCGCACAGCCGTAGTCACGGTATATTAATATTTTTCTTTGCATTATGAGAATATTATTTTATGTCGTATTTTTTCAGCAGCTCTTCATTTTCTTTTTGCATTTTTTCAAGCTCTTTTTTGAACTGCTCATAATCAGCATCAGAGGAAATATCATCGCCTAAATCCGTATTATTCACCCCTGAGGCAGAAGAAACCGAACTAAAACGTTCTGCTATCAGTTCATTAAAATCATACTGAATTGCATCAGAAACCTTCTTTCCATTCAAGAAAACACCTGTTTTATCAAAAACGACTTTGATTTTATCTATTGTTTGTCCCTGCACTTTTGTCCGTTTTGAAAAGTCCACATAATCTCTAAGCATCCCCAGCATACTTACCTTCATGCAGGAATCTGGAATTTTGTCCACAGCCGTTTTTTGTTCAGCCTCACACTGAGCTTTATAATCAGGAGCAATATTGTCAAGGTTTGTAAACGTTACATTCATATTACCGACAAGATAATTATCCGACATTTTAGCCGCAAGAAGCGATGTCATATCGGCATTTGAAAATTCGAGAACCATTTTGGCTTTAAGTTCGGCAACTTTCAAAATATCTGCAACCACCAAAGCCATATTTTTATTAAGTTTATCCAAATCTACATCACCCATAGATGAAATTTTTTCCTGAAATTCTTTATCTTCAAATTTTTTATCATCAGGATTTTGCGCCAATTCGGCAATTTCATTAACATCGGCTATTTTTTGCGACAAAGCCTGAAGTTTTTGCAAATCGCTCAAACGAATATTGTTTACAAGGTATTTTACTTTTATTTTTTGCAGATTCAAATCAGCCGCTTGTTCTGCTTTTATATTATCCACCGTAATGTCGGAACTCATTTTAAGTGTTTTATTTGTTTTGTCCTGCTCCGAACGGATTTCACTATCTGTATTGAAAGAAACAACATTACCCAAAATTTCCAAACCGATATTCAGCCCCTTGAAAGAAGAAACGGAACTTTTGGCGGCAAATATATCGGAAAATAATTTTTGATAATCATTATCCTGCGGATTGTCAAAAACTGTGGAAGTTTTTCCCTTGACGGACGAGACTTTAGCCGTAAGCATCATATTCTTATAATTTATTCCGTCCATATTCCAAGAAAGATTGTATACCAAATCATTTCCTGAAGGAGCTATATCCGACAGCAAATTAAATGAAGACACGCCTATTTTCTGTTCTTTTAATCCTGTTTGCGGATCTGTTTCGGTCAAAACCAAATTTTTTCCCTGTATATTGCGCGAAACAACAGATTTCAACTTTGGAACATAATATAGTTCTTCCTGATAAGACGCAGCATCCAGCCCCTGAATACCGGAATATTGATAAGCCAATCCTTGAAGTCTGGACAAAGAATCCGTACTGACTTTATAGCGCGGAAAATCGTTATACTTTCCATCGGCTGTTATTTTCATTGCAACCGATGAAATTTTGCCTTTCTGTTCATGCATTTGCCATTTATCATCGAAAGTAACGCCGTAAGTTTCAATCTCAGGAAGCACAATCTGCATATTATCCGACTGTTCTCCAAGTTCGGCTTTTCGATTAAAATAGTTCAAAAGCTCTTTTTCGGCATCATTTTTCATACCGGCATCAGCGGTATTGCAAAAACAAGCTGACAGCATAACTATTGTACTCAGAAGGCAATTTTTTTTCATAATTTGTTCCTCAGATAATTTAAGATGTAGATATTATAGTTTTGCAAAATTAATATACAAGTATTTTTTGCGCTGTTAAATTCGACAAAAACAGCTTGCTTTCAAATGTGAACCATGCTATAAAATCCGGCATAAAAAAACGAAACATTATGATGTTTTGTGAACATTTTTAACAATATTCGGAAAAACTTATGACACAAAATAAAGATTTAGAGTCCGCCTATCACACTATTGAAAAAGAAATCGAAGCCCTTAATATTATGAAGTCAGAATTGGACGAATCTCTGACAAAAGCTTTGGATATGCTGCAAGCAACCAAAGGGCGCGTTATTGTCACCGGTATGGGAAAATCAGGTCATATCGGCAGAAAAATTGCTGCCACAATGGCCTCAACAGGAACGCCTGCATTTTTTGTTCATCCGGCAGAAGCCAGCCACGGGGATTTGGGTATGCTGACCACTGATGATACAGTATTGGCAATTTCAAACGGCGGCGAGTCAAAAGAACTTTCTGATATTTTGCTTTATTGCAAAAGGTATGGCATTTCGCTTATTGCAATGACCAAAAATCCAAACAGCACTTTAGGCAAAGCCGGTGATATTCTGCTTAAATTGCCCGATGACGGCGAAGCTTGTCCGCTGGGATTGGCTCCCACCTCTTCGACTACTGCAACTTTGGTTTTAGGCGATGTTCTGGCAATTGCTTTGCTGGAGCGCAAAGGTTTTTCTGTTAATGATTACAAACAGCGCCATCCGGGCGGGAAACTGGGAGCTATTTTACAGAAAGTTTCCGATTTAATGCACACCGGCAATGAAATTCCTTTGGTTGATGAAAATGCCAATATGCGGCAGATTATCGTAACTATGTCAGCAAAAATGTTAGGATGCGTTGGTATTGTAAATCAAAACGGCGAATTGACGGGAATGATTACAGACGGCGATTTGCGCCGTGCAATGGTAAACTCGACCGATGACGAGCTTTTTAAGAAAAATGCAGCCGAAATTATGACCAAAAATCCTATAGTTACAACCGCTGATATTTTGGTGGCTGAAGTTGTAAATTTAATGAACACAAAAAGTATTACTCAGCTTTTTGTTGTCGAAGACAAAAAGCCAATCGGCGTTATCCACCTGCATGACTGCTTGCGCGCTGGTTTTACAATTGAAGACAAAGATGCTCCGTCTGCATCAACAAATTCTAATAATATCAACAGAGTGGCCTAGGTGTTTGATTTAAAAAATTTAGACAGTCTTTTCAACGATAATAGCCTGAACAAAAAACGCAGCGCTAACGAATTTGCTTTGTTAAAACAACGAAAAATCGCGCGTTTGATAAAAATCGGCTTTCCTGCCATTTCAGCCGCCCTTATCGGCGTGTTGGCAATTTTGCCCAGTTTGCAGGAACGGAACGATTTTTCCATACAAATTTCAAAACCGACGCAGCAGGAGCTTGAAAAACTGCATATGGAAAATACCGTTTTATATGTTACAGACAAAGCCAACCGAGTAAATAGCATTACCGCCGAAAATATTGATGAAACCGCTCCGGGGTCGCAATTGGTAAAAATAAACAATCCGAAAGGAAAATTTCCGACTTCGGATAATACTTGGATTGATGTTACGGCACCTTACGGTTTTTATGACCAAAACAGCAAAAAAATTTCACTGAAAGAAGATGTAACCGCAGTTTACAGCGACGGTGCAACTGCTCGCACTTCTGAGATGTTTTACGATTCACAGGCAGCAAAAGCCTATGGAAATCAGCCTGTAACGGTTCAAGGCACGGCAGGAACATTAAACGCGGAAGGTTTTGAATATTATACAGACAGTGAAAAAGCCGTTTTTTTAGGAAAAGCCGTAGTAAATGCAGCTGATAGTTCACTCGGCGCAAAAACAGATGTTTTTGCTGACAAAAAAATCGAATTTTATCGTTCCGAACAAAAAATGATTGCCATCGGAAATGCCGTAATCATCAGGCAGGGTATGACCGTAAAAGGCGAAACTTTGACTGCGGTTTTTGCCAAAAACGGCAATGGGAAAAACCAAATTTCAGACTTTGAGGGACATGGAGATGTGTCTGTTGACAACGGCAAAAACAAAGTTTATGCAGACAATTTAAAAACTTTCTTCAAAAAAAACAATAAAGAGCAAAATAACGCTGTCGACCGGATTGAAATGTCCGGACATGTAAAAACTAAAACAAACGACGGCGAAGTTTATGCCGACAAAGGCGTTTATTATCCGCAAAGCGCTGTGGTCAAACTCAGCGGAAACGTTATTATTGTTAAAAACGGAAACAAAATGCAAAGTTCAAATGCCGAAACCAATTTGAATACGGGAATTACAAAAATCGGCAACAGCGGCAAAAACAGAGTTTCCGGCGTTATTTATGAAGACAGCCTGTCAAAAGAAAAATAAAAGCAATGAAAGCGAGTTCTTATGTTTGATAAAAAGCAAAATTCAGTTCTGGAAGTTTTCAACATCGGTAAAAAATATAAAAACAGACCGGTGCTTCGCAATGTTTCATTGCATGTAAAACGAGGCGAAGCTGTGGGATTGCTTGGCCCTAACGGCGCCGGAAAGACAACTTGCTTTTATTGTGTAACAGGTTTAATTACTCCCGATTACGGTGACGTGCATATTGACGGTCAAGACATAACTTGTCTGCCGATGTATCGGCGCGCTCAAATGGGCATCGGCTACCTCCCGCAAGAAGCGTCAATTTTCCGCAGCCTTAGTGTTGAAGACAATATTAAGGCCATTTTGGAAATTGTTATTGAAAATGAAGATCAACGAGAAAATATGTTGGAAGAATTATTGTCGGAATTTTCAATTGCACACTTGCGTAAATCGCCTGCTATGGCCTTATCCGGCGGTGAGCGGCGCAGATTGGAAATCGCGCGCGCATTGGCGAGCCAGCCGAATTTTATTTTGCTTGATGAACCTCTGGCCGGAATTGACCCTATCGCCGTCGGTGAAATCCGTAATCTGGTTTCACAATTAAAACACCGCGGGTTAGGCGTTTTAATCACCGACCATAATGTTCGCGAAACGTTAGATATTACCGACAGAGCATATATTTTACACGGCGGAACCGTTTTGATGGAAGGCACTCCTGAAGAAATCGTTTCCAATGAAGAAGTGCGCCGCGTGTACCTCGGCGATAATTTTTCAATGTAATTTAACTTTTTTTTAAGTGAATTAGTCCAAAACTGCTATTGAATTCTCTGAAAATAATGATACACTGAGAGTTCTAAGTTTATAGTTATAATCATTTTGCAAGGAAACACTATGAAAATTACATTTACAGGCAAACAGGTCGATATCAGCGACAGACTGCGTGCTCATATTGAAGAAAACGTATTGAATGCAGTAACAAAATATTTCAGCGATCCAATCGGCTGCAATGTTGCTTTTTCAAAGGAAGGCGATGATTTTTCGGCAGAAGTTACTGTTCATCCTGCAAAAAACATTGTCTTGAAAGGCACAGGCATCGGCAGTGATCCTTATACAGCTTTTGACAATGCAAATTCTCACATTGTTGTTCGTTTGAGCAAGCATAAAAACCGTTTGAAAGACCATAAGAGCAAAACCGGCTTGGCAGAATTGGCCAGCGAAGCTGTATTTCCTGTTATCGAAACAGAAGATGAAATGGACATTGACGTTAATGCTCCTTTGACAATTGCTGAAACAGGCGCCAATATTCCTGTCTGCTCCGTAAGCGAAGCCGTTATGTATATGGACTTGGCAAACGAATGCGCTTTGATGTTCAGAAATGCTACCAATAACCACATCAGCATGGTATATCGCCGTAAAGATGGCAATATCGGTTGGGTTGAACCTAAAGCCGACAAATAGTCAGGATGGTATTGATGAAAATATCCGATATTTTAAATTCTGCCGATGTTCTTGTTATTGACAACAACGTTTCAAAGCGTCAGCTTTTGGAAATATTGTCGGAACAAGCAGCTAAAAGCTCTAATGTCGATGCCAGAACTTTGTTTGACATTGTACTTGAAAGAGAAAACTTGGGAACAACAGCTTTTGGAAAAGGCACAGCTTTGCCTCATGGACGTGTTCCTGAATTGAAAGCTACACAAGCTGTTTTTGCAAAAATCAAAAACGGTGCTGATTTTGAAGCTGCTGACGGACAGAAAGTTGATTTGGTTTTCATGTTGCTTTCACCTGAAAACAGCGGTGCGGATCATTTAACGGCATTGGCTGCAATTTCCAAAATTCTCAAAGATGAAGAACTTTGCTCTAAGTTGCGCAAAGCATCGGATACGAAACATATATATGCTCTTTTAACTGCATAATATCGGACAAATGCTATTTGAAAAAGCCGTTGTTATTTCCAACGGCTTTTTTGATATCTAAACAAAACTATCTAACTTTCTACTTTGGTTATATTTTTATTATTTTTCAAAATCATAAAAATTTAAACCAACATTTTCATCTTTTGTTCGTTCAATATGTCCTTTGGGCTGTGTATAAACAACAAATTCACCTGCTCCGTTTAATCTGGCATTCAACAAGTGACCAGCCAAAGCTTCATAATTACTGGTCCCCAAAGTAATATGAAAATGAGTGTACAAACTGCCATCCATTTCTGATATATTTCCGCTCAGATTTGTTATTTCCATTTGCCCGCTGAATTTTTTATCATCATATTTTTTAGTTTCGGGATTAAAAAAGCGCAAAGTTGCCTCATTAACAGCTCCTATACCGAAAACATTTCCCAATTTTACATTGTTAACTACGGCAAAGTCATTTAATGCTGATACCAATTCCGCACGATTTTTTACACTGACAACATACGTTGTTCCATAGCGTTTGGCTGTCCAATCCTTACCGCGAACTACTTCGGAACGAACAAAGATATTCCAAAAATAAATCCCGCTTATTATTACCAACAGCAGCATCAAAACATTTATTGATATCCATAATTTCATGTGTTTGTCTCCTTTTATTAGATATAAACATAATTCTTATAACACAAATCGACACATTAAATATTAAAAAAACTCTGTTTTAGCACAAAAAAAATCCTGTCCATTAAAGGGCAGGATTTTTCTTTCACAGTAATACGTCTACGCGTTTGGATCGACACCGGCAATTCCATCGGAATAGCGGTTCATAATGTCAACCACAAACTTCTCAGGTGTTGTAAACTCATCTTCCTGACGGCGCTCCAAGTGCCATTTATTATACAGGTTAAGAGCTTTGTAATACACCACGCTGTTCATTCCCAGTTTCAACAACATAGGCAGCGCATCAATAAGCAGATCATGGGTTTCTTTCGAAATCCAATCGTCCAAAAACAGCCAGTGAATGAGAGTTATATGGCCTGTAATCTTGGTTAAGACTTCATGAATGAAGTCAAAGCACATCTGCTTTACCAACAGAGGTTTATCACAAGTACTGTCGTAGATATGATAAATCACCAAACACTGCTCATCCAAAATTTTCCGGTTTGAGGAAAACTCTGTTTGCATGGCAATTCGCAAAAGTTCAAGCGGAATTGGCTTTTCATACTCCTGCAAATTGCGGACATGCTTCAAAACCTGAAGCTGAAACAACTGATCTTCATCACGTCGGCGGCTGGTCTCTTCCTGAAAAGCAATTTCTTTCTTAAGACCGTCCATATCAAGTTTTACTATCAATGACACGGCATAAGAATAGAACTTTCTTCTCTTTGCCAAATACGCTCTGACATAATCAAGAACCTGTCCCAACACTCGGCTTGGACGATGTCCCTGATGTTGCTGCCAAGCCATTCTTTTTTCTCCCAAAGAAAGTATCTTCTCAAGATTGACACCTTCTCTTTTTTCGCGAATCTTAACCACAAGCTGATAAGCGTAGGTTTCCGGATCAACACGCAAGTCATTGATATCGCGTGACAACTTCAAAAACCACTTGTCATAGACCTGTTTTTCTAACTCTGCGAAAGGAGCCAAGAAGTCCAAGACAATGTCTGTGTTTGGCTCTTCTTCTGAAAGAATAACTGCTGCTTTACGACTTGCACGAGGCAAGCGTGAGAATAATTTATTTACCATATATATAACGAATTAATAATTTTTCAGTATTTTTAATGTTAGTACTTTTTGTCTTTTCTGTCAAACAAAAAGACGTTCCCTTCCCAAGGAAGGAAACGTCTAATGAAAATTACCAAGAATTAATCTGCGTAGCCAAATAATTGGAGCAGCAGATTAAAGAAAAACAAACGTCTGGCACGACGACCGGCAAGGCCGTAAACATTTGAAGTTCTCTCCTCTTGTTGAGCTGCCGCAAGGCGAACAGCTTCTTTGTCGCGGTGCTTTTTCACCTTGTTGGCAATCAACGGAAACATAGCGGTAAAAATATCATTTTTAGAGTATGTTCCTGCCTCATTGTCGTGACGAATCATCAGACGAACTGCGTCCAATGGCACGAAATCGCGATTCCAGAGCTGAATCCACAGCGTTTCAGAAGGCTTGCAACCTTTGGCATATTTTTTTGCCAAATAGTTGTAGCAAAAGTTTGCCAGCTCACTGTCCTTTTCAGGATACTTGAGACCGTCAATCAACAGATTCTCCGTCTCGAGCGTGAAACCAGGAATACCTTCATAATGAAGGATATAATCCTTAAACTGTTTCTTCTGCTCTGCAGACAAAGCCGCTGCCTCGAGATTGCGGTGCTCAAGATACTCGTGACGACGATTGTAGATAAAGTGCCACAAATCCATCATCTCTTTCTTGAGTCTGACTGTGTCCTGATCACTCAGGGTAACTACCGGCGCATCTGAAGTATTTTCATCTGCGTCACGCTCAAAATCCGGCTGCGACATTTTGCGCTTTTGTATGCGACGGGCTGCCTCTTCCGGATTTCTTTCTCTCCACACTGTGCGAAGATAATCAATCTGCTCTCCGCTAGGACGAAACTTTGTTTTTGTCATACCTGTTAGTTTTTAGCGTTAGACAAATAAGCCTTCTCAAAGGCCGAAATCTTAGCCAACATGTGGCTGTTACCGGCAGCGCAAGATTTTGCTACTGTTACAAATGCAACATAAGCTGCACGAGTTGTACCGTTCACCTGTGGTTTCTTGTTGTGGAGCACAGCTTCTGCTTTGTACTTCACGACAGGCTTGCGGAACTGGGACAACTGCATCTCACTTGTAACCTCACCAACGATGGTAACAATCTCTTCTCCGGTTGCTGACTTCAGGCGCTTCTTGAGCTCATTTGCCTGTTTTTTTGCTTCTTCTTGTGTCATTTTGAATAAATTTTTAATTATAGAATATAGTAATACTTAACACTTTAATTAATATAGACAAAAATCGGACATATTGCAAGTAAAAAAAACACTTTTTCGGATATATACTTCATACAAAAAATTAATCTTTGTTTTTCAATAAAAAGTTTTTATTATCAATAGTAGAAAATATACACAAAATAAAATAGCTTGCACACGGCACTTTAGATGTGAATATATACTTGCACAGTTTTTTATTGCCTTGACAACTTAAGCAGATTATAAACTTATTAAGTATATTTTTAAATGAGGTAAGATTGATTAATTTATTAAGCGTTTTTATCGGCGGCGGCATTGGCTCTATTTTGAGGTGGTTATGCTGCAGCCTTATTTCCAGTCATTGGGGAACAATGTTAGTTAATGTTTTAGGCGCTTTTTTAATTGGCGCGGCCTATTCTTATTTTGCAAAACTGAGCACGTTAAACCAAGAACTCAAGCTTTTTGTAATGACCGGATTGTTAGGCGGTTTTACAACATTTTCAACCTATTTGCTAAACTTTATAACTTTGGCAAACGGCAACCGTCTAACTGAAGCTTTTTTATATTTAATCGGCTCTGTTTTAATCGGCAGCCTTTTCCTATTCGCCGGTATGAAAATAGCAGATAATCTTATATAATTACCTGCCGTAATTTTGCAAAACTTATTATATTTATTAAAAAGGATATGAAAATGCCAGAAATAAAATGCCCCAATTGCGGAGAAATTTTTACCGTTGATGAATCAGGATACGCTGCAATCGCCGGACAAGTGCGCAATGTTGAATTTCATAAAGAACTGCATGAACGCGAACAGCAGATAATAAAAGAAAAAGAACACGAATTTTCATTATTTAAAGCCCAAGCTCAAATAGACAAAGAACGCTCAGTCAATCAATTAAATCAAGAAATAGAACAGTTAAAAGCGCAAATTCAATCTTATGAGCAAATCAAAACAATTGCCGTCAATAATGCCGTTGATGCGCAAAAAGATGAATTAGTTGCTAAAGACAAAAAGATTCTTCAATTGGAAAGTTTGTTGAAAGAAGCTGAAAAAGACACATTGCTTACAACACAGAGTTTAAAGGAAAACTTTGCCATTCAGCTTAAAGCTAAAGACACCGAAATTGCTTTTTATAAAGATCTAAAAACAAAGATGTCAACCAAAATGGTGGGAGAAACTCTGGAACAACATTGTGAAATAGAATTTAACAAACTGCGGGCAACAGCTTTTCAAAATGCCTATTTTGAAAAAGACAACGATGCCCGCACCGGAAGTAAAGGAGATTATATTTTCCGCGAAACGACAGCAGACGGAATTGAATTTATTTCGATTATGTTTGAAATGAAAAATGAAATGGATACCACGGCAACCAAACATAAAAATGAAGATTTTCTTAAAGAATTGGATAAAGACAGACAAGAAAAAAACTGCGAATACGCAGTTCTTGTTTCTTTACTGGAAGCCGACAATGAACTGTATAACACCGGAATTGTCGATATGTCGCACAAATATCCCAAGATGTATGTTATCCGCCCGCAATTTTTTATTTCGATGATAACTTTGCTGCGCAATGCCGCATTAAATTCAGTACAATATCGCAGACAACTTGCCGATTATAAAAATCAGAATATTGATATTTCGCATTTTGAAGAAGATATGAATGATTTTAAAGAAAAGTTCGGGCGCAATTATCAATTAGCAAGCGACAAATTCAAGAAAGCCATTGAAGAAATTGACAAGACTATTGACCATTTGCAAAAAACTAAAGATGCCCTGCTTTCTTCTGAAAACAACTTGCGCTTAGCCAATAATAAAGCACAAGATTTGAGCGTAAAACGCTTAACACGCAACAACCCGACCATGGCACAAAAATTTGCCGAATTGCATAAAATTGAAGAATAAAAAGTAAGCCCTGCATTTTATGCAGGGCTTTAGTATATTTCAGTAATTAACTTGTGAAAATTGTTCTTTCCATTTGTGCATAGCGGCAACGGCTTCTTGTTCCATATCTGGTAGATGTATTCCCGTTTTTACGCCGCTTTTCAGCATTTGATATAAAAAATCATCACGAAAACCTATTTCAGCTGCCGTTTTTCTTGTCGCCGCAAAATAAATGTTCCTTATATTTGCCCACTGGCAAGCCATTAAACACATTGGACACGGCTCACAATTTGTATACAAATCACAACCCGATAAATCAAAAGTTTTTAATTTTTTACCGGCCAAACGAATTGTTGTGATTTCACCATGTGCGGTCGGATCACAATTTTTAAGAACCATATTTCTCCCTCTGGCTATAATTTTTCCGTCTTTTACAATAACTGTGCCGAAAGGGCCTCCCGTCATATCCTTTTCAGTTGATTTCAGCGACATTTTAATTGCTTCACGCATATATTTTCGGTGTATATTTTGCATAATCTTATTTCCATATTTCATCTGATAGACATATATTTTATCTTGATTGTATATACTGCTTTTTTAATAAAATTTAAAGTTATAAATCTATGTTTTACAAAACTGTTGCAACAATAATGCAAACGGTTACAATGCAAAAAAACAATTTTTAAAGAAAGCCTGAAAATGACTGATAAATTATATTTGAATAATACACAATTGAAAGCCGAGCTTGAACGCTGTTTAAAATGCGCCAACAAACCTTGCACCAAGGCTTGTCCTGTTCATTGCAGCCCACAAGAATTTATCAGCCAAGCCAAAGAAGGAAATTTCAATCAGGCGGTGAACACTATCAGCGCTCAAAATCCTATGGGACAAACCTGCGGATTGATTTGCCCTGACAAATTTTGTATGCAGGCCTGCACTCGCAACAAAATTGATTTTGCCATCAATATTCCGAAAGTTCAGGCTACAATTATGAAAAAATATCGCACAGAAGAAAAACAGCCGTTTTTTTCTAAACCCAATGGCTTTAAAATTGCCATAATCGGCGCTGGTCCTGCTGGATTATCAGCAGCCAAATCTCTTTGCAAAAAAGGATTTAAGGTTTGCATTTATGAAGCTGAAAACAAAATCGGCGGAGCATTAAACCTGATACCGGAAGACCGTCTGCCATACGAAGTAGTTGAAAAAGATGCCGCAGAAATCTTAAAAAATGAATTGATTACTCTGCATTTAAACAGCCGAATTGCCAATCCTTCCGATTTGTTCAATCAAAGCTTCGACGGGGTGATTATTGCCGGCGGAGAGCAAAAAATAACTGCTTTAAATATAGCAGGACAGGAATACAGCCTGCCGTATACCAAATATTTAAAAAATCCTGAAAAATATAAATCTGCCGGAAAAGTTGCCATTATCGGCGGCGGCAATGTAGCAATTGATTGCGCATTAACCGCTCGTAAAAACGGCGCAGCAGCTGTTGAAATGTTTGTCAGAAGACGTTTATCAAATATGCGAATTTCAAAGCAAGAGTATCTGGAAATCATTAATCAGGAAATTAATGTCAATACCCTCAGCAGCCCTAAAAAAATCGAAAAAAATGCAGAAGGTCAACTTTGTTTATATGTCTGCAAAAATCAGTATAGCAATAATTTGTTGGAAGAAATACCTAATTCTACAGCCAAACTTGAAGGTTTTGATTTTATTGTAACCGCTATCGGCAGCCGTGCGGAGCCCAAAGTCGACGACAACCGCATTATATATGCCGGCGACTGCTTAACCGGCGGGTCAACGCTGGTTCAGGCTTTGGCTTCGGGGCACGAAGCCGCCGAAGTTATGGCCGAAAGACTCTTGCAAAATAAGTAATAAATTAAAACAAAGTTGTTGAAAGTATTTTAGTTATGCCTAATTCATCTCGAAACAGGCAGACAAAAATAATTAAGGCAATCAAAATTACAAATGCCGCAAATGAACTGATATATTTCGGCGAATTTTCCGGCAGTTTGATTTCAATATTCTTTTCTTTTGCATAAAAAGCATAAAGCCTGCAAGCTGAGATTATATATATCGGACGGAAAATAAGCATAATAAATGTTAAAACCGCGACCAGCGGAAAACCAGCCAGAAAGTAAAAATCGAACAGCCCCAAGTTTTTCCCCGTATTAACCACATAATATACACCGCAAACCAGCATCAGCAGATAGCCGATAACACCGAACACCCAGCAAACCAGTGAATAGCCCATACGCAATTTAACTAAAGAACGAAAATTGTCTTTTAGCAAATTCACACTGTCTTTTCCGGCATTGATTAAACCTCGGCCGCTGAGAATTGCCGGCATAAAGCCCAAAGATGCCGCTTTCCACCCCTGATACACGACTTCATGCAGCAGCCTTACAGCCAACGGCGGTCTGTTTTTACTCGGCAAACGTTCCATAATACGATTTACCGTCCACCAGCCATCGAACCAACTGAAAATCCATAATGTCCATGAATTAGGCAAAACGACCTTCAGGCAGCTGGCTATTGTCGAATCTTTTCTCTGAAAACGCAACAAATAAGAAGCTGCCATGCAAGCAGTCAATATTCCCAAAGGATAAGCCGCCACCCCTACGCAAACAAACGACCAAACCAAAAAAATCAAATTAATTATAAGTTTATGATCTGAACATTTGCCTCGATTGGCTGCCAATTCATCCCATATTTCTTGCGGTATCCATGACAAAAATTGAACCCATACATAATATCCGATAGCAATTGTCAAAAGCTGCAAAAAAGCAAACATAATATTTTCTTTTTCACTGAATATAAAGTACAGAGAGCTGCCTCCTTTTTTCAAAAAATCGGAAGCGGACTGCGTTTTTGCGGGAAAATCTTGTCCGGCGGAAATTTCTCCCGCTTTCGCTTTAACATCCAATACCTGTTGTTTTATCTCTGTAATTTTTGACATAAGTGTTTCCTTTCTCGCTCTGAAAAAAGAGTATATAAGAAAAAACGGTAAATATCAATTTACTTTTGAAAAAAAAGCTTTATTCTGGCTGATTATAATAAAAATTATATTAGGAGAAAAAATTATGTTACATCCATGGCATGGCGTCAGCCGTGGCGAAAATGCACCGGACATCATCACTGCTATTATAGAAGTTCCCAAAGGCTCTCAAACCAAATATGAACTTGATAAACTCAGCGGCTTGCTTAAAGTTGACCGAATTTTATACAGCGCTGTTCACTACCCTGCAAATTATGGTTTTATTCCCCAAAGTTATTGCGAAGATAACGACCCGCTGGATGTTTTGGTTTTGTGTCAGGAAACAGTTTTGCCGCTTTCGATGATGAGGGTTCGTCCAATCGGCGTAATGAAAATGATTGATCAAGGGGAAGCCGATGATAAAATCATTGCCGTGCATGTCGATGATCCAGAATTTGAACATTATCACTCAATTGACGAATTACCGCCGCATTTCTTAAAAATTCTACGCCGATTTTTCGAGGATTATAAAATTTTGGAAAACAAAGAAGTTAAAATTGAACGTTTTCTTGGTCCTGACGAAGCCAAACAAACTCTGCTTGACGCTTTCAAATTGTATGATGAAAACAAAGAACATTTACCGGGGTTTGAATAACTGATTTTGAATACCGCACATTGCATACTTAAAAGTTTTGAACCTCTAATAGACAATCAGGTTCGAATTTTGATTGTCGGCACTATGCCGGGGGAAAAATCTTTATCAGAGGGTGAGTATTATGCTCACCCTCGCAATGCAATGTGGCCGATTATTTCAAAATTATTCAATCAGGGAAAAGCTTTTACATCATACTCACAACAAAAAGCATGTTTATTGGCAAACCATATCGGTATGTGGGATAATTTACAATATTGCAAACGCTGCGGAAGCCTTGACTGCAATATAAGTAATGAAGTGCCAAACAATTTTGAAACGCTTTGCAAGCAATATCTCACTGTCAAACGTTTTTTGTTTAACGGGCAAAAATCATACTTTTTCTTTAAAAAATACCATCTTCAATTATTGAATAAGTATGAATATTTTATTTTGCCTTCAACCAGTCCGGCAAATGCCTCAAAAAATTTTAATCAAAAATTAGCGGAGTGGGAAGAAGCTTTGACAAAGCCAATATCTATTTGAAACAGTTTAAATAAAAGGAAAAAACAGTGCAAAAGTATAATCATATTGTTATCTTAACCGGTGCCGGAATTTCTGCTGAATCAGGACTGTCCACTTTTCGCGATGAAGAAGGTTTATGGAACAAACACCGAATAGAAGATGTGGCCACCACCGAAGCTTTTGCCAAAAATCCGGAATATGTTCATGATTTTTATAATGAAATGAAAAAAGAACTAATTAACGTTAAACCTAATCAGGCTCATTTGGCAATTACTAAGCTGCAACAAAATTATCCCGCTGAAATTTCCGTTGTTACGCAAAATATAGACACTTTGCATGAACAAGCCGGAAATAAAAATATTTATCATATTCACGGACAAATCAATCAGGCTGTATGCTTAAATTGCGGACATATTATCACCACATGGGACGATGTGACCACCGAAGATATCTGCCATAATTGCGGTGTTAGCGGTATGTTCAAACCCAATATTGTATTTTTCGGCGAAAGTCTGCTGTGTATGAACGAAGTCGACGCTTTGCTCCGTTCTTGCGACTTGTTTATATCAATAGGCACTTCCGGAGTGGTTTTTCCGGCAAATACATTTGTCCGCACCGCAAAATATTATCATGCAGACACAATTGAATTTAATTTGAAACCAACTGCTAACAACTATGAATTTGACCGCCATATTATCGGCAAAGCCGGTGAAACTTTTCCAAAATTCGTCGATAATTTGTTAAATTGTGAGTTAAAATAAATAAAATTTGCC
>CAVIWQ010000015.1:0-1529 GCA_963646605.1 Bacteroidaceae bacterium | reverse complement strand
CTATAAGCTTTCTTCAATATAAGGAGCAGTTTTATGCGGTTAGAAAAAAAACTTAAGGTATGGGAAGATTGCGGTTTAATCAGTGCCGAACAAAAAAATAAAATTTGTGATTATGAAAAACAACATCACTCGTCTTCTTTGTTCAACAGTATAATCATCCTGGGTATTTTCATAATTTCAGTCGGCATTCTTTCGCTTATTGCCGCAAACTGGAGTGCTATTTCCGACAGTATTAAAATTGTTTTTGATTTTTTATTGCTGTTTGCTGTCGCGGGAGGAAGTTTTTACGCCTGCAAAAAAGAAAAACATTTATGGTTTGAAGGCGGAATTTTAGCTTTGTTCATTCTCTGCGGAGCAAGTATCGGACTAATCGGACAAGTATTTCAAACCAACGGAACTTTTTATCAATGGGGATTGTTTTGGGCTCTTCTAACGTTTCCGTTTTTATTTATAAGCAAGCGCAAGCCTCTGGCTTTTTTGTGGGTAGCCCTGTTAGCAGCCAGTTTGTTAAACATTGAATATTTCGGCGCATTGATTGAAAAACTGTTTGATTTAATGGAACACAATTTAACAATCAGCTTAATTTTGATACTGGCAATCGGTGAAGTTTTGATAAATATATTTACATTTTTCGATAACAAATTCTATGGTAAATATCCCATTTGGAAAGTATGCGTCTTTTATGTTGGTATTTTAATGTATTTTTTAGCCGGAAGTATTTACTTTCAATCAATGTATTCCGTACTTACTGTATTAATTTTAACAATTTTCCTAATTGCAAAAGCTTTTTGGAATCAAAAAAACAATCGTCCTCAAAAAGCCGGTGCGCATATAGCCACTTTGTACATTATTTTTATTTTGGAATATTTCGAACTATTCGGCAGTCTGCTTCAAACAGGTCTGGGATTGGTTGCAACAGGCATATTGCTTATTGTTTCAATGTTATGGGTACGCAGAATTATACGTATAATGAATAAGAAAAAGGGAGCTCAAAATGCAGAAATATAAAGTGGCTTTTGCCCTGTTTTTTCCGATTTCGGTTCTATTATTTTGGGTTGTTTTTTTAGTTGTAAAATCATTATTTTTGCCTGAAGTTACGTTAAAAATTTCAGGTTATGATCCTCGTGATCTCTTAGGCGGACATTATATAGCTTATACAATTGATTGGAAAAAAAGCGATTGCACGCAATTTGAAGACCATAAATGCCCGCAAAAAGAATTTGAAAAATATGCCTTAAAAGAAAGATGGGGAAAACAATACCGCTATTATATTCCTGAAGAATATGCTGATGAACTTGACAGCCTATTCCGCATAAACCGCAAAAAACATACATTTGAAATTGTATATAAATACAAAAGCGGAATTGCCCCCATGACAAAACAACTATTGATAGACGGTTTGCCATGGACGGAAACAATAAAAAAATAAAATAGGCAAAAAATATGCTTTCCCTCTTTACCCTACCAGAAATTTTATACGGCGAAAAAGTCATTTTGCGAAAACGCGACCACAATTACGATGAAGAAAT
>CAVIWQ010000014.1:0-21994 GCA_963646605.1 Bacteroidaceae bacterium | reverse complement strand
CTATATGGCTGGATAAGATGACTGGGTAAAACCAATTATTTTGTCTTATGTTAGCTTTTTTTATTTAAGAGGATGATATGGATTTCGGAACTGAAAAAATTTCGACTTTATTTAGAAAAATATTTATTCCAACCTTAATGGGAATGCTGTGTATTTCGGCTGTAACGGCTGTTGACGGCATTTTTGTCGGACATAGTTCCGGCAGTGACGGTATTGCAGCTATAAATATTTGTATGCCGTTGTTAATGATATTTACCGGTATTGGTTTGATGTCCGGTATAGGCAGCTCGGTAATTGCTTCTATCTTTTTATCAAAAGGAAAAATTAAAGCGGCCAGATTAAATGTGACGCAGTCAATATTGTTTGTTACAATTTTGACAACGGTTTGTGCTGTTTTAATGATGTTTTTTGCTGAGCAAACAGCATATTTATTGGGCTCGTCAGATTACTTGCTGCCGAAAGTAAAAATTTATTTATTGTGGTTTTTGCCTTCCTTAACATTTCAAATGTGGGTTTCTGTGGCTTTATTTATTATAAGACTGGATGGAGCGCCCAAATTAGCTATGTGGTTTAGTATTATTGCAGCAGTTACCAATACGTTATTGGGATGGCTTTTTATGTTTCCGTTAAATCTGGGGCTTATGGGAGCTGCTTTTGCTGCGACATTGTCATTGGCGTTAGGCGGAATATTATCTTTAGTCTATTTGATGTTTTTTGCCAAAACGTTACGTCTGTACCCTATCAAAATAGGTATGCGCGGTTTTCCGATTTTTTTCAAAGATGTTTTTAAACAATGCCATATTGGCTCTTCCGCAATGTTGGGAGAAGCAACAATGGCTATGTTGATGTTTGTAGGCAATCACATATTTATGCAATATCTTGGTGATAATGGCGTAGGAGCTTTTGGAATTTGTTGTTACTATGCTCCTTTTGTGTTTATGGTCGGCAATGCCATTGCACAATCAGCTCAGCCGATTATAAGTTATAACTATGGATTAAATAATGCTAAACGGGTTGCTGCAACTGAAAAATTGGCTTTAATCACAGCTATAGGGTGTGGATTGACAGTAACATTCATTTTTGTTTTATTCCCGCATATAATGGTTGGATTATTCTTAAAACCGGATAATCCTTCTTCATTGTTGGCAATACGCGGCTTTCCTTATTTTGCTTTGGGCTTTACCTGTTTTATTCTCAATTTAACGGCTATCGGATATTTTCAAAGTGTAGAGCGAATTAAGTCGGCAACACTATTTGCGTTATTACGCGGCATAATATTCTTGGTTCCAGCTTTTGTTTTATTGCCTAAATTTATAGGTGTTTACGGGATTTGGTTGGCAATGCCGGTTTCTGAAATATTAACATTTTTAGCGGTTGTTTTATTTTTTATATTGAAAAAATATTCAAAAGCATAATTATTAAAAGTACTTTACTTGTGCATTTTCGAATGTAACTTTTATAAAAAGTGGAAAAACAAAATGAAAATAACCATACTCGGTTCCGGTTCTGCTTATGGCTGCCCGATGGTTTTTAATCATTGGCGCAATGCGGTGCCTGACAATCCTAAAAATGAGCGTACCAGAGCGTCAATATATATTGAAGAACAAAATCGGCGTTTTATAATAGATGCTGGACCTGATTTCAGACAGCAAGTCAATAAAAACAAGCTTGCTGATGTCGATGCTGTTTTTATTACTCACAGTCATTATGATCACATCGCCGGTATTCCGGAGTTACCGCGTGCGGCTAAACTTCTGCAACACTCGATAGAAATTTGGGCTTCGGAGCAAACCACAGCAGAATTGCAAAAATGTTATGGCTATTTATTTTTAGGTGAAGAGCCTGAAAGTGAAAATATAAAGTGGAAATGTCTGCCTGATGATGGAGCTTTTAATTCCTGCGGTATTGATTTTGAAACTTTTCAGGTTCCTCATCACCACTGGATGTGTTCGGCATTTAGATGTAATGATTTTGTGTATATTACCGATTGGGAAAATTTGCCTGCTGCTGCTCAGTTACATCTGACAGGTACAAAAACATGGGTTATTGAGTGCAATAACGGATTATTTCCAGAAAATAACGGGCATAGTGATTTGGACAAGGTTATCGGTTATGCCGAGCAGTTTTCACCAGAGAAAGTTGTTTTAACCCATTTATCGGCCAGAGTTGATTATGAACAAACCCTCCGACATCTGCCGAAGGGTTTTGAACTGGCTTATGATGGTTTAACTTTTGAGATATAATGCTATTTGCCGGAATTGCGCGGAAGTTTTTTCTTATCTTCTTTCTCTTGCAAAATCTGCAAATCTCGTTCGGTTGCAAGTTTAACCAAAATTGTTTTGACCACGGTATCAATTTGTGAATCTTCCGAATAATCGGCAGGAAGAGCAAAATTAACACGGCCATCGCTCAGAAGTTTGATGGCTTTCATTTTATGGTGGCTCTTTGGTTTATAAACGGCAATGGAATATCCTCCGCTTTTTTTAACTAAGCGCATTGACGGAATATCTGTGTCGCCGTCGCCGAAATAAATCATTCTCGTAAAAGGAATGGGGCGATCCTCATCGGGCATAAAATCATTGACTGCACGATCTTCAAGTTTTCCCAATCCTTTGTTTATTTTTGATAAATATTGCGGTTTTATAGAATAGTTAACCACACGGGCAGGCCAAATAGGATGACCTTCTTCATCATAAGCATAAGCGCAGCCGAATACTTCTTTAAAATATTTGCGGATAGAAGCACCTTCAATAATTTCCTCATAGCCGGAAGAAATAATATAGTGTTCGATGTCAAGATCCAACATTTCACCATAATGATTAATGCGTTCAAACCATTGTTCTACACCGGAATAATATTCAATGTCTTTGCCGCAGTCTGCAAAAATTTCTTTAGTTAAGGGAATTTTCTTTTCGTGTGACATTTTAACAAAGTAGTACATTGAGCTGGTAATTTGGTCAGCGTCATTTGCTTTCCACCAGTCATTTGCCTGCTGCCAAAAAGTTTTTGCGCTCATCTTAAACCGAGGAATGAGGCAATAATCCTGCATATTTGTTGTACTTAAAGTTCCGTCAAAATCGTATATCAGGGCAACTTTTACTTTTTTTGCCATCTTTCTTTTATCTCCGCTTGCTATTTTTTTACAGATATTTTATAAAACAAAGAAGTTAAGAAATCAACAATATAAGTTTAAGGACAAAAACAATGCCTGCAACAACAATGGATCAACTGGTGTCTTTATGTAAGCGCCGCGGTTTTATTTTTCAAAATGCCGATATTTACGGTGGTCTCCAAGGTGTGTATGATTACGGCCCGCTCGGTGTCGAACTTAAAAATAATCTGAAAGCCGCTTGGTGGCGCGCGATGGTTTATGAACGCGATGATGTTGAAGGTTTGGACGCTGCAATTTTGACCAATCAAAAAGTATTGCATTATTCAGGTCATGAAGATACTTTTTCTGATCCAATGGTCGATTGCAAAAAATGTAAAGGTCGTTTCCGTGCTGACCATATTAACGGCAAATGCCCAAACTGCGGATCTACTGAATTGACTGAGCCTCGTCCGTTTAATTTGATGTTCAAAACAGCTATCGGCCCGGTTGATGATGGTTCTTCATTCGGTTATTTACGTCCTGAAACCGCACAGGCTATTTTTACGCAGTTCAAAAATGTGGTTGATTCCACCTCGCGTAAACTGCCATTTGGTATTGCACAAATTGGAAAATCTTTTCGTAATGAAATTACTCCGCGCAATTTTATTTTCCGTGTTCGCGAGTTTGAACAAGCTGAGCTGGAGTATTTTGTTGAGCCGGGCGAAGATGAAAAATGGCATGAGATTTGGAAAGAAGAACGCATTAAATGGTGGGAAGAACAAGGCTTAAAGCGTGAAAATATTAACATTTATACCACGCCGAAAGATGATTTGGCTCACTATGCCAAAGCTTGTTATGATATTGAATATCGTTTTCCTCATGGAATGGAAGAATTGGAAGGCATAGCCAATCGTACAGACTATGATTTGGGAAATCATACTAAAGCTCAAGAAGAAATGAATTTAACTTCTCATTGTCATAAAAATCCGGATTCTACACAAAAATTGTGCATTATGGACGATAATAACAAATGGGTCGTACCTTTTGTTATTGAGCCGTCAATGGGGGTTGACAGAGGTGTTTTGGCGGTTATGACCGAAGCTTATACTGAAGAAGATTTAGGCAATGGCAATAGCCGTATTGTTTTGAAACTTAAAAAACATCTTGCTCCGATTAAAGTTGCAGTTATTCCTTTGAAGAAGAATAATGAACAAATTATGGCAAAATGTCATGAAATCAAACAGAATTTACTGAAACTCGGTATCGGCCGCGTAGCTTTGGAAAATACAGGCAACATCGGAAAAGCTTATCGCCGTCACGATGAAGTCGGAACTCCTTTGTGTATTACCGTTGATTTTGAAACTATCGAAAACCAGCCGGAATCTGTAACTGTTCGCGATCGTGACACTATGGAGCAGCATAGAGTTAATATTGCTGATTTGCCGGCATATTTACGTGAATATTTTCTTTAATTTCTAACAAAAAATACGCCTTTTAAAAATAAGGCGTATTTTGTTATATTAAAGCCCCGTTGTAATAAGAACGGGGCTTAATTATTATCTGCCGAAGACAGCGTCTTTCAAACGTTCAAGAGTTCGGTGAGCTAATGGACGCGCTTTTGCGGCGCCTTCTTCTAACAAAGCTTCAACTTCTTCAAAATGTGCCATATAATAATTATATTTTTCCCGTGCATCATTGGTTTCGGCCAAAATTGCATCCAACAGCATATTTTTGATATGTCCGTATCCGAGTTTTCCTTCGCGCAAACCTTCGGCCATTTCATGTTGTTTTTCTTCAGGTGCAACGGCTTTGAAAATTTGATAAACCAAAATTTCATCAGGATTTTTGGGCTCATCCATCGGGCGTGAATCTGTCTGAATTGAAAAGACTAAACGTTTTAATTCTTTGGCGTCTGCAAACAGCGGAATAACATTTCCATAGCTTTTGCTCATTTTTCTGCCGTCTAATCCAGGGATAACCGCTATGTTTTCTTGGAAAGAAGCTTCCGGCAAATGAAGTAACGGTTTGTTATAATGTGCATTGATTGCTCCGGCAATATCACGGGCAATTTCAACATGTTGCACTTGATCTTTGCCGACAGGAACAATATCCGTGTCAAAAGACAGAATATCGGCAGCCATTAAAGTCGGATAGGTATACAATCCCATATTAATGCCGTCATCATCAGGCTTTCCGGCAGCGCGGTTTTTATCAACGCTGGCTTTGTAAGCGTGGGCTTTATTCATAAATCCTTTAGGGGTGTAGGCATACAAAATTGTTGTAATTTCCGGAATTTCAGGAATGTCTGATTGACGATAAAAAATTGATTTATTGGTATCAAGACCGCATGCCAAATAAATAGAAGCAATTTCTTTAATTCCCTGTTTGAGAACGGCAGGATCTTTGATGGCATTGATTGCATGATAGTCTGCAATAAACATAATGTGTTGTTTTGCTTCTTTTCCCATGGCAATGGCAGGTTTGATTGCACCTAAATAATTGGCCAAATGAGGATGTCCGGTCGGCTTTACTCCGGTTAATACAATTTTATCTTCAAACATTTTTTGTTACCTTTATGTCATTTTTTGATTGTAATTATTTATAAAATTGTTACTCTATTTACGTTTATAAATCAATTAAAAAACTAAGGACGCTTATAAAATGTTGGATATTAAGTTTATTGTCGAAAACCCTGAAAAAGTTAAAGACGGTTTTGCTAAAAAAGGCTGTACCGTTGATGTTGATGCTTTGATTAATCTTTATCTTGATGTGAACAAACTTAAAACTTCATCTCAGGCTTTGGCTGAAGAAAAAAATCGTTTGAGCAATTCAATAAAATCAGCTTCTGCCGAAGAGCGTCCGTCAATTATTGCAAAAAGTAAAGCTATTGGTGAAGAATTAAAATCGGAACTCGAAAAATTGGCTGTTGAACAGGAAAAATTTGACAACATTATGTGGCGTGTTCCAAATTTGCCAAGTCCAGAAAGTCCTGTCGGCGTTGATGATACACAAAATGTTGTTCGCCGTAAAGTGGGCGAAATTCCTCATTTTGATTTCAAACCGCGCGATCACGTTGAATTAATGGAATTAAACGGCTGGAGTGAGCTGGAACGCATTGCCAAAGTCAGCGGTTCCCGTACTTATGCTATTACAGGCGAGCTGGCTCGTCTGGAACTGGCTATTCATTTGCTGGTTATGGATAAACTGGCCGGTTATGGTTTCAGAGTTATTAATGTGCCTTCAATTTCAAAAGAAAAACCTTTGTATGGTCAGGGGTATTTGCCTTTTGCCAAAGATGAAGTTTATTATTTGCCGCAAGATGACATTTATTTGTCAGGAACGGCCGAACTCATTTTGAATTCTCTGCGTGCTGATGAAATTTTGAGTGAAAATGAATTGCCGGTTTTATATGCCGGATTTTCTCCGTGTTTCCGCCGCGAAGCCGGTGCCGCCGGTAAAGACACGCGCGGTTTGACAAGAGTGCACCAGTTTATGAAAACAGAACAATTTGTTATTTGTAAAAATGATATTGCCGAAAGCGAAAAGTGGCACCAAAAATTATTGCAGATTTCAGAAGAAGTTTTGCAGGATTTGGAATTGCCGTATCAGGTTTTGGAAGTTTGCACTGGAGATATGGGCGCGCCAAAATATCGCCAGTATGATTTGGAGGCATGGGTTCCAACACAAAATTGCTACCGCGAAACTCATAGCTGTTCAAACATTACCGATTGGCAGGCTCGCCGCACAAACTTGCGTTATCGTGATAATGCTGATGGTAAGGTTAAATTTGTTCATACCTTGAATAATACAGGAATTGCCACACCGCGTGCGCTTGTTCCGTTTTTGGAAAACCACCAGCAAGCAGACGGCTCAATCCGCATACCGGAAAAACTGCAGCCTTATATGATGGGTAAAAAGTTTATTGGCGGTAAAAAATAATTCTGAAAGGCTCTCTTTTGAGAGCCTTTTCTTTTTCTTGTTTTTTTGGCAGATTGCTATATTTATATAATGTAAGGAGAAAAAGTCGATGAAGTTGAATTGCGAAAAATTACGCGCGGTTCTTTTTGATTGGGATGGAACTTTAGCTGAAAGCAATCCGCCGAGAATTTCAGCTGTTAATCAGGTATTAAATAAATACGGATTGCCGGATTGGGAAAAGGTTAAAGATTTGCGTGATAATAACTTGTCTTTTATGGATAACTTTCCTAAAATTTTCGGAAAAAATGCCAAAGAAGCTTATGCGGAATATTGCGAAATTTATCTTCAGACTATAAAAAAAGGTCTGAACGGATATAATAAGGCTGCAGACGTTATAGAATTTTTGCGCTCCCGCGGTGTAAAAACGGCAATTATGACTAATAAAGATCGAAAATTATTAGAAGCGGAATTGCCGTTGCTTTATCCTGAAAACTATTTTGACCGCATAGTTTGCGGTCATGAAGCTCTTCATGATAAGCCCTGCGGCGACCACGCGCTATACGCTTTAAAGGGACTGATTGACATTAAGGATATTTCTCCTCAAACGGTATGGATTATTGGAGACAGTTCATTAGATAATCGGTGTGCGGCGGCAGTTAACGCTTTGCCGATTCGAATTAATCATGAGCCTTTGCCATCTGAATTTTGCGAGTGTAACAATATGTTATACTTTTCAGATTATAATGCCTTATATAAAGCATTAATTTAAAGGGCTGAAAATGAAACAGAATACCGAAAAAGAAAATTCGCAAAAAATTCGCAAATGGATATTGCTAAGTTTAGCTGCTATTTTTTTACTCATTATCAACGGAATGTATTTTTATCATAAAGTTTCATCAAATCATGCTTTGGCTTCTCATTACACGGTCAAGGGGGATCCTATGGAAAAATATCGCAATCCTGCTGTTGCCGGACTTTTTTATCCGGCAGATACGGATGAACTGAATAAAACCGTTTTATATTATTTGGATGCAGAGTACCGCCGTCATGATTCCTGTCCTAAAATAATTATTGTTCCGCATGCCGGATATCAATATTCGGCCAAAGCGGCGGCGCAGGCTTATTTGCCTTTGAAGGATTATGCCGATAAAATAAAAACGGTTATTTTATTGGGGCCGTCTCATCATATTGCTGTTAATGGTGCAGCTTTGCCGTCAGCGGAAACCTTTAAAACTCCTTTGGGATTGGTTAACGTAAATCATGATATTCTAAAGAATATGCAAAAAAATAAAATATTTTCGGTAAATTCAAAAGCGCATAAATTTGAGCATTCTTTAGAAGTGCAATTGCCTTTCCTGCAAAAAATTTTGAAAAATTTTACGATTGTGCCGATTGTTTACGGAAATGTCGATCCTTTGCAGTTGGCTGAGGTTCTGACTGATTATGTGCGGCGTTCCGATGTGTTGCTGGTGGTTTCGGCAGATTTATCTCATTATTATAATTACAGCAATGCCGTACAAATGGATACGGAAACAGCTGCTAAAATTAAATCAGGGAAAGCTGATGTTGACAATCACCATTCTTGCGGTGCTTCAGGAATTAATACAGCCTTATTAGCGGCAAAATCGCTGAACTTGAAACCTGAAATTCTGGCATTAATAAATTCGGGAGATACCGGAACGGATAAAAACAGCGTTGTCGGCTACGGAGCGTGGTCTTTTAGCGAAAATGGCAAAATTTCAGCAATTGAGCGAGAATATAATGGATTAAGAAACTTTGCAGATGAGTATAAACAACAAATGCTTGAAGCCGCACACCGCTCATTGAGTGCTGCCGTGCAAAAAGAAACATACCGTCCGAGCCGCCGCGATTATGACGAACATTTGTTTGACAGGGGAGCCGTTTTTGTGACTTTACATAAAAACGGAGAATTGCGGGGTTGTGTGGGGTCTTTATATCCTCGTCAGGCAGTAATTGCCGATATTGCGGAAAATGCAAAAGCAGCTGCTCTCGATGATACTCGTTTTTCGCTGCTGCTGCCTGACGAGCTTCCATCGGTAAAGGTTTCAATTTCGCTATTGACCGGATATGAAAAAATAGATTATCGTGATGAAGAGGATTTGTTATTGCAATTGCAGCCGAATATAGATGGAATTGTTATCAGAGACGGAAACAGACAAGGACTGTTTTTGCCGTCGGTATGGGAACAGATTTCAGGTAGGCGCGATTTTTTGAATAATTTAAAACTAAAAGCGGGAATGAGTCCGAGTTTTTGGTCTAATGACATTCAGGTTTATCGTTTTAGAACAGTGGAGGTAAAAGAAAATGGATATTAACGGCCTTAAAATAAAGTACAGTGAGCAGGAATTGTCTGACATGATGGACAATAAGTCAATCGCTATAAATTTGGCGGGAAAAGATTTGTCCGGATATCAGGCTTTGAGCGAAGGAAATAAAAAGGCTTTGGAACATTTGGTCGCTGCTGCTGAAATTATAAACAATGTTGCTTTGGAGCAAGACCATCCGCAGAATTTGGTTCTTAAACAAGCCTTGGAAACGGCTGCAAAAGAAAGTTCGTATGCAAGACGGGCGCTTGAATTGTTTAATTCATTGAATGGCGTTGCTGGTTTTAACGGTGTTGATAAACAGCCGATAGAATTGTTTGAGGGAGTACATTTGCTGAAAGGCCATAATTTTTATCCGCAAGACTTAACCATAGATGAATTTCATAATATTTTGCTTAATATGCTCAAAAATGGCAAAAATGATAAAGTAAAATCTATTTTAAGTGCCAGAACAATGGTTCGTCGTGAAAATGATGAATTGAAAGCGATTGATTACACAGAATATTTTGCAGATGATTTTTCTGCCGTTGCCAATGAATTGGAAGTTGCCGCTCATTACAGCGACGATGAAGCATTTAAAGATTATCTCGGTTGGCAGGCTCAGGCGCTTTTGCAAAATAATGAAGAAATGGACGTGTTGGCCGACAAACATTGGGCTGTTTTGCAGGATTGTCCGCTTGAATTTACCTTAAGCCGCGAAAACTATGATGATGAAATTACGCCTTCTGTTTATGAAAACTCTGAATTGGCTGATATGTTGAAAGAATATAATATTGAAGCGGTTTCCAAAGATATGTTGGGAGCGCGGGTCGGTATAGTCAATGCAAAAGGTACGGATTTGATTTTGAAATTCAAAAATTATTTGCCGGCATTGGCTGCAAAAATGCCTTATGCCGATAAATATACTCAATCCGTTCTTTCGTGCGGTGAATTAAAACAAACAATGGTTGATGTCGACATTATCGATTTGGAAGGCGACTATGCGCAATGCCGTGGTGGAATTACAACGGCTCAGAATTTGCCTAATAACGATAAACCGTCAATTAAACGCGGCGGCGGTAGGCGCAATGTTTATCATCGTCAGGTAAGAATGAGCGGTGATGATGCCAAACAAAAAGCTATTTTAATGCGTTTGGTTTCTCCCGAATTGCATAAATATTTTGATAGAGAGGCAGATCATTTATTTGTTATAGGGCATGAAAACGGTCACTCGTTAGGCCCCGGAAGCGAATACCAAAACGCTATCGGAAGCTGCAAGCATATTATCGAAGAGCATAAAGCTGATACAATATCGTTAACTTTTATGCCGCAATATGTCAAAAATGGTGTAATTGATGCTGAAACTCTAAAGAAAATTTATGTCAGCTATATCGTTGGAAGAATGTTTTTGACAGCCCGTCCGCATCGTATGCTTCCTCACCGCATGGGGGAACTTATTCAGTTCAATTATTTATTGCAGCACGAAGCAATCCGCTTTGATGAACATCATCTGCTGCATATTGATTTTTCGCGTTTGGAAGGAGTGTTAGCACAGCTTTTAGATGAAACAATAGCTGTACAATTATCTCGTTCGCCGGAAAAAGCCGATGCTTTTGTTGAAAAATATACACAATGGACGGATATTTCTGAATATATAGCCGGTGTTCATCGGGAATTAGGGCTGAAACCCTATAAAAAAATAGTCCGCCATTTTCACTCAATGCAAAACTAACAAAATTTGCTTGCACTGATTGGCTATTTATAGCATTATATTCGGTATTGAATAACAGAGGGTTTTGTAAGACTATGTTTAAGAAACTGATGGATGGGGAGCTGAGCCTGAAAGACACATTCTGGAAGTTCGGGGTTCTCGGGTTGCCGGCCATTACTGTTTTGGTTAAAATTTTAGGAAAAATGCTTGCCAAAAAATTGAATAATTATTCTATTTTGGCTTATTATATTTCACCTAAAAGTCATATTGAATTTTCGACCACTATTCTGACGGTAATGTATTTGTCGGCGGTATGTTTTATTCTTTTTTATGCGGTTTCCCTGTTGCTTGGAACATGGCGCAGTTCTGCCGAATATGACCGCAGCTTATGGTTTCGTCATTTGGCTCGTATTTTTGTGGTGCTGATGTTGTTTGCCGCATTAAAATTTACTTTCAGATTTTAGGAAAAATAATGAATAAACTGATAATATTTATTTCGCTGCTGCTTTTGTCCGGTTGTGTTGCCGGAGATTTTGGAGAAGACCGCAACCGCCTTTATGAGATGAGTTCAGATAAAGAAATTTGCGCCAAAATGCCTGAACGCTGCATTAACGGCGTTTCCTGGTAATAAATCGGATATATCCCGATGATTGAACCAAAGTTCATACATCTTCGCGTTCATTCTGCTTATTCATTGCTTGAAGGAGCAATGAAAATGCCGGCGTTGACCAAAAAAATTGCCGATATGGGATTTCCGGCCGTAGCGGTTACGGATACGGCAACGATGTTTGGAGCCAAAGCATTTTCCAAGATGGCTCCCCAAAACGGAATAAAACCCATTTTGGGCACTCAGATGTATTTGCGCAATCCTGATGCCGATGATGTTCTGAAATCAAAAGGAAAAATAGTAGAACCGGATAAAATTGTTTTGTTAATTCAAAACAAAACCGGTTATATGAATATTATCAAATTGATGAATAAGTCGTATCTTGGAGGTTTGACGACCACAGCCGAAAAAGTGCAGACAACATTTGAAGATCTTAAAGAACACAATGAAGGTTTAATTGTTTTAACAGGCGGAGCCGATGGGCAGGTCGGACGATTAATCTTAGAAAACCGCTTGTCTGAAGCCGAAGAATTTTTGCTGAAAATGCAGGAAGTTTTCGGCAACAGACTTTATATGGAAATTTCTCGTATCGGTCTTGAAAAAGAAGCAAAAACCGAACCTTATTTTTTGGATTGGGCATATAAATATAATATTCCGTTGGTTGCAACCAATGAGGCTTTTTTCTTTGACGCGGAAATGTATGAAGCGCATGACGCATTGGTTTGCATAGCTTCTGGCGAATATGTTTCCAATGAAAACCGTCCGCATTATTCTCCGAACCAACGTTTGAAAACCGAAGCCGAAATGGTTGAATTGTTTGCCGATTTGCCTGAAGCTTTGGCAAACACGGTGCAGATTGCTAAACGGTGCAATTTCTTATTGGAATTTGTGGCGCCGCTGCTGCCTATTTTTGAATGTCCCGAAGGCAAAACCCAAAATGAATATATACGCGAGCAAGCTTATAGCGGATTGGCACAGCGTATGCAAGCCAAAGTATATTTTGAGGGAATGACGGCTGAAGAAAAGGAAGATATAGATAAACGCTATTACGCAAGATTGGAATATGAACTGAGCGTTATTGAAAAAATGGGATTTGCCGGATACTTTTTAATCGTGTCCGATTTTATTCGCTGGTCAAAAGGACATGGTGTTCCGGTGGGGCCGGGGCGTGGTTCGGGAGCCGGTTCGATTGTTGCTTGGTCTTTATATATTACCGAACTTGATCCTTTGAAACTTGATTTACTCTTTGAGCGTTTTTTGAATCCGGAACGTATTAATATGCCGGATTTCGACGTCGATTTTTGTCAGGAAAATCGTTATAAAACTATTGAATATGTGCAACAAAAATATGGAATAGATCATGTTGCGCAAATTATTACATACGGCAAACTGCAATCAAAAGCGGTAATCCGTGATGTTGCCCGTGTTTTGCAAATGCCTTATTCGCAGGCTGACCGTATCAGTAAAATGATACCGCCTCCCGTTCAGGGAAAACAGCCGAGTTTGCAGGAAGCGCTTGATCAGGTTCCCGAACTTGAAGAAATGCGCAAAAGCGATCCTCAAATTAATAAATTGTTTGAAATAGCAATGAAATTAGAGGGACTTTATCGAAATACAGGTATGCACGCCGCCGGTGTGGTTATCGGCGACCGTCCGCTTGATTTGCTGGTTCCTCTTTATAAAGATCCTAAAGCCGATATGCCGGTTACGCAATATGATATGAAATATATTGAGGAAACCGGTTTGATTAAGTTTGACTTTTTGGGGTTGAAAACATTAACCACCATTAAAAAGGCGGTTGATCTTATCAAACTCAATCACAGCATAGATCTTGACATAGGACAAATTCCGCTTGATGACAAAGAAACTTATGAACTGTTGCAGCGCGGAGATACCGCCGGAGTATTCCAATTTGAATCCGCAGGTATGAAAGATGTTCACAAGCAAATAAAACCCGACCGCTTTGAAGATTTAATCGCTATTGTATCCCTTTACCGCCCCGGACCTATGGATAATATTCCGAGCTATATTCGGCGCAAGCATGGTGAAGAAGAAATTACATATCTCCATCCTAAATTGGAACCGATTCTGAAAAACACATACGGAATTATGATTTATCAGGAACAGGTTATGAAAATTGCCCAAGAGCTTGCAGGCTATACGCTTGGCGGCGCTGATAAATTACGTAAGGCGATGGGTAAAAAAATTAAAGAGGAAATGGTCAAGCACCGTGTTATTTTTACAGACGGAGCTGTTGCCAACGGTATAGAACGCGACACCGCCACCAGTATTTTTGACCAAATGGAAAAATTTGCTTCTTATGGATTTAATAAATCACATGCTGCGGCGTATTCTCTGATTTCATATCAAACGGCATACCTCAAAGCGCATTATCCGGTCGAATTTATGAGTGCTACGATGACCATGGATATTATCAATACGGATAAGCTGCTGTTTTTTAAAGACGAGTGCAAACGTATGGGAATAAAGGTTTTGCCTCCTGACATTAATAATTCGAGTTATGAATTCAGTGTTAAAGACAACAAAATTCTTTATGCTCTGGCAGCGGTGAAAGGTGTCGGCGAAGCCAATATGCGTGCGCTGGTTTCCGAAAGGGAAGCGCATGGAAAATTTAAAGATATTTCCGATTTTATTCATCGTATGGACATCAAGCAAATCAACCGGAAACAGCTTGAACAATTGGTGAAAGCCGGAGCTTTTGACGGTCTGGATAAAAACCGCGGCAGGCTGTTTGTGAATATAGACAATATAATACAGCATATTAATTCAAGTTGCGAGTTAAAAACCAGCAGTCAGGCATCGCTGTTCGGCACGGAAGAAATTACGGCGCAAGTCAAATTAAAAGACGCACCGGATTGGCCGGAATTGGAACGTTTGAAATTGGAAGCCGAAGCGATAGGTTTTTATTTGTCAGCTCATCCTTTAGACAGCTATCGTGAAGGTATGGAAAAATTGGGTGTGAAAAGCTGCAGTGAAATTTTCCGCGGATTGCAGGTTGGAGATACACTGCGAGCTAAATTGGCCGGCTGCGTCAATTCTTTTCAAAAACGCATTTCACAAAAGGGAAATCGTTTTGCATTTTTGGGACTATCTGACAGCTCCGGAGCTTTTGAAGGTCTGCTGTTTTCGGAAACCTTAAACCGCAGTGAAGAAAAAATAAATTCCGGATTGCCGCTTTTGGTCAGTGTTACAATAGAAAAACAAGCTGAAGACGCCAATCCTCGGGTTATGATCAGCAATGTTGAAACTTTGGATAAAGCTATTGCAGATGTTTCAAATGGTATTATAATATATATCAACAATCAGATGGCTGTAAAACCGCTGCGTGATATTTTGCAACATGATCGCAACGGTCCGAATAAGGTTTATATAAAACCAGAAATTAATGAATGGGACATCAGAATTGAGCTGTCGGGAGGCTTTGCTTTTGCAGATGATGATTTTCTAAGCAAAATAAAAGCAGTGCACGGCGTATCAACAGTAAAGGAAATTTAAATGATGAAAGAAAAGTTATTCCGCTGGGTTGAAAAAATAGAAAATGCAAAAGCTGAGGTTTCAATGGAAAAAACTCAAAAAAATAAGATGTCATTGAACAACTTATCCAGTTTGCCATTCAGTATCTTTATCCGAAATTGGAAACCTTTTCTTAGAATGGCTGCTATTTTTGCTCCGATTATGGCTGTTTTGTCCTTTTCAACCCACAGCAGCTTGATTTGCGGGCTGACCGGAATGAGTGACAATGAAGTTTTTAAATGCACCCAGCCTAACCAAGCTCTTTATTTCACATTTGCTTTATTGCGTTTGCTTTTAATTGTTGTCTTCCTTAAATCATGGTATAGAGCGGCTGTTAAGAAAGAGCTTGTTTCCATAAAAGATATGTTAATTATCAATGCTCAGGATTGGAAATTATTCGCTGTTTTTCTGACCATAGGCGTAATTAATATTTTGCCTTTGATTTCCTTTGTAGCTTTAATTTATCGTGTGCCTAATCCTGATTGGATAATCGAAAGTATATATTTTGCAATTGTATCTTGCGGATTTTGGCTGCCTTTTGTGATGATTCGGTTCTATTGTGTTCCTGCTTTTGTGGCCGAAGGAGAGAAAATTCCATCATTTAAAAAAATGTATAACTTAACTGAAGATAATGGTTTGAAATTGCTAATTTCATTTACTATCATTATACTTTTCAATGCTTTGTTGATGCTTTATTTCACAATTTTTGCCAACAAAATTGTTCCGTATAATCTGTTTTGGTTAGGAATTGCGGGAGAAATTATATATGATGTTGTTTTGCTTGTCGTTATGGCTATATTTATGAATTATTCAATAGCTCAGCAAAAAGAGTTGTTTGGTAATGATAATGGCTCAGAAAACAGCTAATTTGCTATTTTTTCGCTTTTTTATAAAAAGTTTGCTTTTTTTGCCAAAAAATTTTCGCGCTTTAGGCAAAAGGCTGTGGTGTGTTGCCGTGGCAATTTTTGTCGGTAGCGCACTGTTTCTATGCCTTTCAACAATATTGCCGCTTAATTTAAGTTTTGTATTGCTGTTGCTTTACATACTTATTTTGCTGACCGTTTATGCTATGGTGGCTGTTTTTATATGTCGCGGATGTTTTCAAAAAAACTTTAAAGATGTAAAACTCGCTTTTAAAATAACAGAAATAAAATATGCCTTACGGCTTTTGCTTTTTTGGTTGTTTTTTGGAGCATCCTTGTTTTTTTTCGCTGCCGGAGTTATTATGATTTTTCAGAAAATGCCGCGTTTGGAAATTGCAATGATTATGCTGATGGTTATTGCGCTTGTTTTCTGTACGGCGTTTTTTGTACTCATAAATCTTTTACCATGGCTGCCTTCTTCTGTTTTACAGCAAAATGCAACTGTTGGCGAAATATGGAAAATAGGGCACGGTTTCCGCTGGAAAATTTTTGCCGGCAGCAGTGCTTTAATTTTGATTTTGCTTGTCTTTACCTCTATTCTAACAACAATTTTTATGTCTTCCGAACATAATATATTCGAAATGACGGCTCTTTTGCTTGCCGGCATTGCAATTTTCTTTTTTGACGTTTGCAGTCAAACAGTTTTTTTGACGGAAGTAAGCTCTTTTTTATCTTCTAAAGAAAACTTATAACTTCGGGAATTATGTCAAGTTTATAAACTGTTGCCGTTTGCTCTGATTTAGGGTAAAAACGTGCTGCATCCAGCGCATAAATTGTTGCCTGATTTTGAGCAAAACGGTGTCCGAGTATGATTTTTTCCGCGTCGCTAATCAGCGTTTCACCCAGATTTTTTGCTTCGTTGATATTGTGGCGGATTAACCCCTCACGTTTGGCAAACAGTTTGCTGTATGTAAAAATAGTGCAAATCATCGCGACAATAAGTATTGCCGAAACAAAGTGGATATGTATTGTCATTAACAAAACGGCAATGCCGATTAAAATCAATGCAAAAATACGTAAAGCAATTCGCAAAATTTTATTTTTAGGTTTCAAATGAAAGATAGCCCAATAAAATGCAATAGTAATAGTTGCGGCAGCTAAAACTCCAAAAGAAGACCACATATCAACATTCATATAAACCATTGCCAATTCACTGATTAATACCATTAAACAACTAAATAAAACATAACCTGAATTTAGTTTTAGCAAAAGCCATTTTAATGATTTGTATGTGTCTTTTTCTATTAGTTTATACGCTCTTTTCAGTTTTAAAGCATTTCCTGCATTAAGAATAAGTTCGGAGCTTTTGCCGTTAAAAATTTGGTGAATGGCTTTGCGGTTAAGCGATGATAAATGGCTTAAATTATCGGTTTTCTTTATAAGTTTGATGTTTTTATCTTCTTTTTGAATATCGATAATTCCTCGTTTGTACATATCTAACAAAAAGGCGCCGAACGAAGTTTTGTCAAAAATTCCTTTGGCTAACATACGATACAGAGCGGGGGTGCGCTGAAATTTTATTTTTGCATTGTCGGCAGCAGAATGGTCGATGTTTTTCCACGAAATAAAATAAGCGGCTAAAATAACCAGTAAACCAAGCGCGGCAAATAAAATATCACCGTAGTCTTCCATAAACCACTTGAATTTTACATTAAAATCAGGATCAATAAATCCGTTTTTGGGAATGCGTACCAACATATGCATGCCTTCGCCGGCAAACAATGGACGCAAAGCGGTAAAGCCGAGAGAATTTGTTTGTTTGTTAATTGTCATAACAGTATTTTCTTCGCTGATGCCATCCGGCAAATATCCCAACATCAAAGTTTGTCCGAGTGATTTCACATTAACAGGCAGTCTTACAGTGGCGATGGCTTTTGTAATTGCCAAATTCCAAAAACTGCCGGTAACATCCCAGTAAAATTCATTGAATTCATTATAATACCAAAGCTTTCTATCCAGCATGTAGTCAAACACATAAGTGTAGATTCCGGGCTGCAGCGGAAATTGTTTTTTAGGGGTTATAAGAAAACGGTCAAACTGATCTTTTAGGGTATAATCAATATCCACGCCGTTTATTTTAACATTGTTCAAATAAGGAATAGTGCTGTTTCTCACACCATCGCGTGAAATTGAAAATTTAGGCAAGGCTTTTGATAGGCCGTAGCGCAGTTTTTCTCCGTTTGCAATAACAGTAACCGTTTCGCGCACTCTGACCAAACCATTGGGCAAAATATCAATTCGGCTTGACAAATAGGGAATATGTTCTTTGGCCGGTGCGGTTATGGTTTCGCCGTTGGGCAACTCGACGCTTATAATATCAAAATCAAATGTATCAGGTTGTATCTGAGCTTGCTGCAAAGCAATTTCAGATCTTAGTTTTGCATCGGAAGGCATAGGATTTGAAGGTAAAATATCTGCCGGTTGGCGGTTGTCATCCAAGCTTACTTTATTTAAGGCTTCTTCATAAATTTTTTGAAAGGTCGATTTATTTTCTTGAGCTTGTTGTGATAAATAGTCGCCGCTGTGAATTATGCTCATGCCAGAGTTTTGGTCGATAACGCTCTGAGGCATTTTAACGGCTTTTTCCGCTCTTTCACGGATATAATCGGCAAAATCGTCAGCGGTGGTCGGAATCTCATCATTTACTGCACGTTTTGTCGGGCGGTTTGGAGTAGACTTTATTTTTTCAAATTCAATGGGATTGCCGACTTCTCTGGTTCCGGCAGAAACCGGCGTTATATAGGCAAAAACACTGATGAAATATATTGCAAAAAAAAGTTTTTTCATAAAATACCGCCTTTGTTAACAAATAAGATATATTTGCTAATATACAATCCAGTTATTAAAAAAATGTTAGAAAGGATGTTTTGATGATGAATTCTAAAGTGGCGGCAGTTGTGCTCGGTGCAGGAAAAGGAACCCGCATGCAGTCTGATTTGCCTAAAGTTATGATGCCCTTGTGCGGAAAACCGATGATTCGCCATATTATTGATACAATGGAAGAGATGAAAGCCGATAAAATCATTACCGTGATTTCCCCTGACGGCGATTTGGTAAAAAAAGAAGTAGCTCCTCATAAAACCTGTGTTCAACAACGTCAATTGGGAACCGGAAATGCCGTTTTATCTGCCCGCGATGAATTAAAAGACTTTGACGGTGATGTTTTGGTTATTTTCGGAGATAATCCGATTACAACTATTGAAACTTATAAATCTATGATTGCAAAGCGTCACGAAGGTTATTCCATTGTGGTTCTTGGATTTACGCCGGATGACGCGGCTCGTTACGGGCGTTTGAAAATCGAAAACGGCGAGTTGGTGAAAATTGTTGAGTTTAAAGACGCGACAGACGAAGAAAAAGCAATCAAGCTGTGCAATTCGGGTATTATGTGTTTTGACGGCAAAGTTATGTTTGAAATTTTATCAAAAATCGGCAATGAAAATGCGGCGGGAGAGTATTATCTTACAGATGCTATTGCTATTGCCCGCTCAATGGGATTGAAGTGCGCGGTTGAAGAATGTTCGGCAGAAGAAGTTGCCGGCGCCAACACTCGCGAAGAATTGGCTTTGTTGGAGAGTTTTTTGAAAAAAAGACGGGAACATAAATAAATGCTAAACTTTATCAGACAGCATTGGTTTGGATTTTTGATTTCTGCGGTATTTTGTTTGTTTTTGGCGCAGTTTTTCATTGTTTTAATAGCTCCTCATCATGATTTGCAAAACAGAGGGTTTGCTCCCTGCACGGAAACAATGTCAAAACAGGTTTCGGATTGTGCCGGAAATAAATTTTGTGTTTTGAAAGCAGTGGCTGCAAATACATTTTGCGATACGGCGGTTATAGGACAAGGTCTGAAAAATTGGGTATCAGGCGAACAGGAGCGCCCTTGGAGCAACTATTTATATATTCCCGAATATCCGCAGGACGAACCTGATGAAGGTCTTGAAGAATATTATGAAAGCAATCCCGATATTGCAAAACAAATGCTTGAATTGAAAAATAAAAACGAAGAATTGGAGAATATGAAAAATGAAAACTGAACAACTGCCGGCATGGGATTTAACAGATTTATATCAGAGTATCGATGATCCTAAAATTGAAGCCGATTTGGAAAAATATCGCAAATTTTGCAAAGCTTTTGCCCGCAAATATAAAGGACATTTAGGAGAGCTGAGCGGTGCCGAATTTGCAAAAGTTCTGAAAAATTATGAAAAAAATTCTTCTCTGGCCAGCCGAGTAGGCGGTTTCGCTTATTTGAATATGGTAACGCAAATGAAAAACCAGCCGGCTGTCGCTTTTTATCAAAGTGTTAATGAAAAATTGACCGATTACAGCAAGCCTTTGGTGTTTTTGAGCCTCGAAATCAATTCATTGCCGCAAGAAAAAATAAATCTTTGGCTGAAAGATAAAAGCTCTTCTTTTTATCGTCCGTGGCTGGAAAGAGTTCGTCGTTTTAAAAAATATGAGCTGTCAGAACCTGTTGAAGAAGTATTGCTTGAAAAATCGTTGACTTCATCAAGCGCATGGGTGCGTTTGTATGAAGAAACATCTTCCCGTTTGATTTATACGGTTAACGGCAAGCAATATAATGATGCGGAAATTTCCAAGTTGTTGCTGGATAATGATGCGTCTTTGCGCCATGCCGCCGGAAAAGAAATTAATCGTGTTGCGCGCGAAAACGCCGAATTGTTTACGTTTATATACAATATGGTGATAAAAGACAAAGCGATAGAAGATGAAAAGAGAGGTTTCAAAACTCCTGTTTCTTCGCGCAATTTGTCTGAAAATGTCAGTGATGAAATTGTTAATGCCCTGGCGGAAAGCGTGCGCTCAAATTATGCCGCGATTGCCCACCGTTTTTATAAATTAAAAGCTAAATGGCTGAAAATGGATAAAATTTCATATTGGGACAGAAATGCGCCGCTGCCGTTCAGTCAAGATTGCAATTTTAGTTGGGAAGAGGCAGTAAAAACTGTTCTTGATGCCTATAACGGTTTTTCGCCAAAGCTTTATAATATAGCTAAAGACTTTTTCTCTCATAACTGGATTGATGTTCCTCCCCGCGACGGCAAGCGCAGCGGCGCTTTTTGCGCTCCGGTCAGCGCTGATGCCCATCCGTATCTGATGTTGAATTTTGTCGGCAAACGCAATGATGTGTTAACATTGGCTCACGAATTGGGACATGGCTGCCACCATCAAACCAGAGTTAAAAATGGTGAATTGAATGAATATTCTCGTATGACGACTGAAGAAGTAGCTTCGGTTTTCGGCGAGATGATAACATTTCAGAGTATGGTTTCCAAATTGCCGGATAATGAAGAAAAACTGGCGCTTATAGCTTCAAAGGTCAGCGATATGATTAATACGGCGATTCGCCAGATTGCCTTTCACTTTTTTGAAACCCGTGCTCATAATGAACGCCGCAATGGTGAATTAAGTACGGAACGGCTCAATCAGATTTGGCAGGAAGAAATGCGCGAAAGCCTTGGCGATTATGTTGAAGTTGGCGAAGACAGCGCCTATATTTGGTCGCAAGTCGGGCATTTCTTCTTTTTGCCGTTTTATGTTTATGCTTATTCTTTTGCCGATTGTCTGGTCAATTCTTTGTATCAGGTATCGCAGGAAGGCACTGTTAAAGATTTTCCCGATAAATATATGGAAATGCTCTCAAAAACGGCAATTACCGATTATAAAAAATTATTGTCGCCCTTTGGTTTGAATCCGGAAAATTCTGATTTTTGGAACAAAGGTCTGAGTTTGATAAGTCATTATATAGACGAGCTGGAACGTCTGGACAAAAAATTAAAACTGTGACGTTAATAAATATTAATTAAGAAAAACGCTGTAAAAACAAGAGTTTTTGCAGCGTTTTTTGTTACATTTAAACGT
>CAVIWQ010000013.1:19998-22241 GCA_963646605.1 Bacteroidaceae bacterium | reverse complement strand
CTCTTCTTCTGAAGCTTTTTTGGTTTCATTATTTTTATCTGATTTCATTATAAAAACTCCTAAAATAAAATTGAACCTAAAGTCACTCTCTGATTTAGGTTCAATTTTACTAATTGCAAGGGATTATAGACTATCTATCTAATTCAGTCTTCGCCAAACTTACTATCAACAAGCTTTGCCAGAGCTTCAATAGCCTCTTCTGCTTGTTCCCCTTCAGCAGAAACTGTAATTGTCGTTCCTTTAGCTGCAGCCAACATCATCAGTCCCATAATAGAACAGCCGCTGACTTTTTGCCCAACTCTTTCAACAAAAATATCGGCATTGAAAGATTCTGCAATTTTTACAAAAGCAGCAGCGGCGCGAGCATGCAACCCTTTGCGATTTTTAATTTCCAATTCCTGTAAAAAAGCCATTTTAAATACCCAAAAGTTGTGATGCAATATTAATGTATTTTTTGCCGGCTTCCTGCGCACCTAAAGCGGTATCTTTCAAATTTTTATCTTTACGCAAAGTAGCTATTTTTATTAACATCGGCAAATTAACACCGGCGATAATTTCAACTTTGGCTTTGTCCATAATTGAAATAGCTAAATTTGAAGGCGTGCCTCCAAACAGATCGGTCAAAACCAGTGTTCCGTTACCGCTGTCAACCTGCTCTACTTTACGCAGAATTTCTTCACGGCGTACTTCCATATTATCTTCGGGACCGATACAAACCGTTTCAACTTGTTCTTGTTTGCCCACAACGTGCTGCATTGCTGCAACAAATTCGTTGGCCAAATTGCCATGTGTCACCAAAACCATACCCAACATTTGTCTTTGTCCCTATTTTTTTTCAGTGCTGCCGCCAACCCAAGAATGAATTGCGCCAAAACTTTTAATGACATCTTCTTTGCTTTTGGCCAAAACAAGCTCATCGGCTCGTGTCTGACGGCCTTTGAATACTATTTCTTCAACATTTTCAACCGGAACGGCATAAACGCGTTCAACCATTTTTCCCTGAAGTTCAACAATCATTACAAATTCGGCTTCAGCCAATGGATTTCTGGTTTCTTCATCAATATTATCCAGTCTTACAGCTAAACGCCCGTCACGTTTCAAAAGAGCATTTTTCTTGCCGTCAAATTCCAAAACCGGATTTGACGGAGCGCCGTCGCGGGCATCAATAAAAATAGCCAATTCACCGTATTTGTTTTCAATAATTTCAAAAAAGTCTTGTTTTTCAACGACTGTATAGTATTGAGTCTCCATATCAAAGCCCCTCAGGTTAAACCAAATTTTAAGTGTTATGATAATATATTAACCTTGAACTGTCAATTTTGAGTTTAAAAAAATGGAAAAGAGTTCTCCGCGTTTTGTTTGGCACTATATAAAGATTTTTAAATGGCAATTTATGCTGCTTGCCTGCTGTGTAATGGTAAGGCATTTTGCCGATGCGACACAGCCTTATTTCTTAGCTAAAATTTATGGAATTGTGGCTGAAAAAAATCAAGGAGATTACTGGCAGGAAATCATTAATTACGCTTCTTTGCTGGCAATTATTTCGTTGATATCTCTTTTTATCTCCGAAAGCTCAATGTTTATTATCGCACGCTTTCTGCCAAAAGCCAAAACAATGGTTATCCGTGATGTTTTTTATGATGTTAACAAGCAGTCAATCTCTTATTTTAACAATGAAATGACGGGAAATATATCACATAAAGTAAATATATTAGCAAACAGCACCACGGATTTTATAGGTTATTGCTTTGAGGTAATGCATACAATCGGACGGCTCAGCGCGGCAATTATCGTTTTGTCATGGGTGAGCTGTTATTATACCGTTTTTATTTGCATTTGGATTGCTATTGTCGTGCTTATAAGCTGCAAGCTTGGTAAAATACGCCGTTTTTGGGGCAATGAAACCGGACGGCTCAGCAGCGCCGCCAATGCCGTTATTGTCGATGCCATATCAAATTATAATGAAATAAAAAGCTTTGCTAATTTTAAATTTGAAAAAATAAATTTGCTTAAATCACTGAGAATTTTGCGCAAAGCCGAAACAACCGAAAAAAAGGTTATGGGATGGATTAGAATAGCTCAGCAATTCATCAGTTTAACCTCATTAATCATCTTCATATTTTTTTCTATCTATATGCTAAAAGCAGAAAAAATTGATTCAACTCAGTTTATTTTTGTAAACACAGTATTTTTAAATGTTTCGTTTTTAGCTTTTCAAATGTCATGGGTATACAATAATGTTT
>CAVIWQ010000013.1:0-19960 GCA_963646605.1 Bacteroidaceae bacterium | reverse complement strand
GTATACAATAACGTTTCAAAATTGTTCGGCAATATAAGCTCAGCACTGGAAACTCTGGCTGTTAATCCCGAAATTGTCGATAAAGACGACGCTTTGAATTTAAAAATAAAAAAAGCAGCTATAAGTTTTGAAAATGTTACTTTCGGCTATCAACACAGAGATAAACTGTTTAAATGCTTAAATCTTGAAATAAAGGCCAAAGAAAAAGTAGGACTGGTCGGTTTATCGGGATCGGGAAAATCGACTTTTATTAAATTAATAAGCCGATACTATGATGTGGACTCCGGAAGCATTAAAATCAACGGGTATGATTTAAGAGATATAACTCAAGATTCTTTACATCAAAACATTGCTACAATTCCTCAAGATGTTTGCCTGTTTAACAGAACTTTGCTTGAAAACATCCGCTACGGCGACACCGAAGCCTCAAACGAAGAAGTAGAAGCCGCAGCCAAAAAAGCTTATGCAGATATTTTTATAAAGCAATTTTCAGACGGCTATAACACCAAAGTCGGCGACAGGGGAATTATTTTATCAGGCGGAGAAAGACAAAGAATTGCTATTGCCCGCGCTATTTTGAAAAAAGCGCCTATTCTTATTTTTGATGAGGCAACGTCTGCTCTCGACAGCCAAAGCGAAATACACATTCAAAAATCTCTTAAAAACTTAATGAAAGGCAAAACTGTTTTAGCCATAGCGCACCGTTTGTCGACTTTGAGAGAAATGGATAGAATTTTGGTTTTTGATAAAGGAAAAATCGTAGAAGACGGAAATCACGAAGCCCTTTTGAAAAAAAACGGATTGTATGCAAAATTATATAAAATGCAAGTTGCCGGATTTATGGGAAACGAACAATAAAAAACTCCCGAAAAATCGGGAGTTTTTTTATGATTAAATCAATCTAAATATCAAGGTTGATAACATTAAGCGCATTTTCTTGAATAAAATCTTTACGAGGCTCAACAACATCGCCCATTAAAGTAGAAAATACCTGATCAGCATCATCCAGCATATCTATTTTAACTTGCAATAAAGAACGTGCTTCCGGATCAAGAGTAGTTTCCCAAAGCTGTTCCGGATTCATTTCGCCCAAACCTTTATAACGCTGTAAAGTAATACCTTTACGCCCCATTGCCATAATGGCATCCACAAAAGATACAGGACCGTGAATTTTCTTTTCTTCACCGAGTTTCGGAGAAGAAAGACGTTGCTCTTCTGAGTAATTTTCAGACAGGAAATTTTTCATTTCATCAAGAGCTCTCGCTTCAGGACTGTCAAAAATCGTGGCTCCTATAATGTGTTTTTCTTCAACACCGCGCAAGGTACGATGGAAGCTGACTGATCCATCAGGCAAAACATCGCCTTTCCAGCCTTTATCATATTCTGCTTCCTGCGTATCAAGTTTGACAGCCAAAAGAGCAGCTTTTTCACGCAATAAGTCAAGATTGTCTATAACTTCGCGGGCAAACATACCGTCAACAGCCATTTGTTCAATAATTTTCTCAGGAGCCTTTTTATTCAAAGCTGCTATTAAACCTCTGGCTTTGCGTGTATTTTCGACCATAGCAATTAAATCTTGTCCGGCAAGCTGTTCACCGTTCTTTTTCTGCAAAACGGCATCTTCACAACCACCGCGTACCAAATAATCTTCCATTTCTCTATCATCTTTAAGATAAAGCACCGAATTTCCTCTTTTTGCTTTGTAAAGCGGAGGCTGCGCAATATAAACATAACCTTTTTCGATGATTTCAGGCATTTGGCGATAGAAAAATGTAAGTAATAACGTACGAATATGGCTGCCGTCAACATCCGCATCGGTCATAATTACAATTTTATGATAACGGCATTTGCTGACATCAAATTCTTCACGGCCGATACCAGTTCCAAAAGCCGTAACCATTGTTCCAATTTCGGCAGAATTAAGCATTCTGTCAAAACGTGCGCGTTCCACGTTTAAAATTTTTCCGCGCAACGGCAAAATAGCCTGTGTTTTACGATCACGTCCTTGCTTGGCTGAACCGCCTGCGGAATCCCCCTCGACGATAAATATTTCAGACAAAGCCGGATCTTTTTCTTGACAATCGGCAAGTTTTCCTGGAAGAGAAGCTATATCCAAAACACCTTTGCGGCGGGTCAGCTCACGGGCTTTTCTGGCTGCTTCGCGAGCGGTTGCAGCTTCGACAATTTTGCCGACGATAATTTTTGCCTCTGCCGGATGTTCATCAAGCCATTCCTGCAATTTGCTGCTGACAACGCTTTCAACAACAGGACGAACTTCGGAAGAAACCAATTTGTCTTTGGTTTGTGATGAAAACTTCGGATCAGGAACCTTTACCGATAAAACACAGCTTAATCCTTCACGCATATCTTCACCGGTAATCATATCTTTGTCTTTGCTTTTTATCAGCCCGTTTTCATTGATATAATTATTGATTGTACGGGTTAAGGCTGCTCTGAAGCCGGCCAAGTGAGTTCCTCCGTCTTTTTGAGGAACATTGTTTGTAAAGCAAAGCATACTTTCGTTATAAGCATTGGTCCATTGCATAGCAACATCAACTTGAATATCTTTATCTTCACCGGTCAAATTAATAACACTTTCATGAAGAGGGGCTTTTGATTTATTAATATGATTAACAAAAGCTTTTAAACCGCCATCATAGTGCATAACAACTTCACGAGGCTCTGTTCCGCGGTTATCAATAAGTTTCAAATAAACACCTGAGTTTAAAAAGGCTTTTTCGCGGATAGCACGTTCCAATACATCAAAATTAAATTCCGTCATTGTAAAAGTTTCGGGTGACGGCAAAAACGTTACTTCCGTACCATGGCGGCCGTTGGCATCACCGACAACTTTAAGATGTTCGGTAACATTGCCATGAGAAAACATAGCAACATGTTCATGTCCTTCACGCCAAATACGCAGTTTAAGCCAAATAGACAAAGCATTAACCACCGAAACGCCAACACCGTGCAAACCGCCTGAAACCTTGTATGAGTTATTATCAAACTTACCGCCCGAGTGAAGCTGCGTCATAATGACTTCGGCAGCGGAAACGCCTTCTTCCTTATGCATACCGACAGGAATACCGCGTCCGTTATCGCGAATTGTCGCTGAACCGTCAGGATTTAAGATTATTTCGGTTTTATCGCAATATCCGGCCAAAGCTTCATCAATAGCATTATCCAAAACTTCATAAATCATGTGATGAAGACCGGTACCATCATCGGTATCGCCGATATACATTCCCGGACGTTTGCGAACGGCTTCCAGACCGTGCAAAACCTTAATCGAATCAGCATTGTATTCCTGTTCTTCTTTGGCTATTTCCGCCTGTGTCATTTCTACCATAATTTACTTTCCTTATCGTTTTTCAAATTGGCTTATTTATACACCTCTTTGCCTGCAAAGCATAGCAAAAAGTCATAAAATTAACCGTTTTTGTGTATATTTTTGATAGTTTTAATTTATATTTAGTGTGCATCCGACCAATTTGTTCCCACGCCGACTTCAGCAACAAATCGAACATCGTAATCAACAGCGCTTTCCATAACTTTTTTTACTAAAGCAGCTACTTCTTCAACTTCACAATCAGGAGCCTCTATCACCATTTCATCATGAACTTGCAATAAAATCCGCGCTTTATAGTTTCCTGCCGTTAATTCCTTATACATGTTATTCATAGCTCTTTTCATTATATCGGCAGCACCGCCTTGCAACGGAGCATTCATTGCCGCCCGTTCAGCGAATGAAACTATTTTTTTATTTTTATCATTAATTCCGACAACAGCGCATTTGCGCCCGAAAGGCGTGACAACATAGCCGTTTTTGCGGGCAAAAGCTATGGTTTTATCCATAAAAACTTTTATTTCCGGCATTTTTTCAAAATAAGCGTCTATGTATTTTTTAGCTTCGGCAGGAGAAATTCCTATTTGTTTAGCCAAACCATATTGTGAAATTCCGTAAATCACACCAAAATTAATCGCTTTTGAATGTCTTCTTATTTCCGGTGTAACCTCTTCTTTTTTCAAACCGAAAATTTTCATTGCCGTTGCCGTATGAACGTCAATTCCCTGATCAAAAGCCTGTTTAAGCGCTTTAACATCAGCTAAAACAGCCATCAGACGAAGTTCAACCTGTGAATAGTCTGCTGAAATAAGCTTATATCCTAAGCGGGAAACAAAACAACGACGGATTTTTTGCCCATCTTCGCTGCGAATTGGTATATTTTGCAGATTTGGATTATTGGAAGACAAGCGGCCGGTGTTAACATTGGTTTGATCGTATGTCGTATGAACACGTCCATTTTTATCAAGCTGCTGCAACAAAGTATCTGTGTAAGTTGTTTTTAGCTTGCTTATACCGCGCCACTCCAAAATTTTTGCCGGCAAAGGATGTCTTTCAGCCATTTGTTCCAGCACATCGGCTCCTGTCTGAAAATTGCCGCTGCTGTTTTTCTTGCCGCTTAAACCAAATTTATTATATAAAATTTCACCGACTTGTTTGGGAGAACCTAGATTAAAATTTTCTCCCGCCAAAGTGTAAATTTCTTTTTCTAAAGCCTGTTGACGAAGCTGCAACTGCAAACTGAAAGCCTTGAGCTGTGCTGAATCTATCAATACGCCGTTTTTTTCCATATTAAACAAAGTTGCTGCCAACGGACGATCATAATGTTCATAAATCGTAACCATATGTTCATTTAACAATCTCGGACGCAAAACTTTATGCAGCCTGAAAATAAAATCAGCCTGCTCACACATATAATTTCCGATAATCGGCAACTCTATTTTATCGGGTGCCGACTTTTGCCGTCCGACACCGAAAACTTTATCAGGATTTTGTGTTTTACAGCCTAAAAAAAGTTCTGACAGCGCGTTTATGTCATGGCTGTGAATCGTAGAATCCAGAACATAAGAAATTATAGCTAAATCATCATACGGAAAAAGCTTTAAACCGCCATTTGTCATTCTATCTAAAAAGTGCATATCAAGCTTTATATTATGGCCTATTTTTAAAACATAATCAGAATTTAAAATAGGCAGTAAATATTCCGATAATTTTGCACAATTGATAGATGTTTCTTTTGGTTTTACGGCAAACAAATCAGACATTTGATTTTGTTCATCATTGTCCGATAAAGGAATGTACACGGCATTTCCATTTTCGACAGCTAAAGCAATTCCCAAAGGCTTGTCAAAAACAGGATTATTACCGGTTGCAAAAACTTTTACGGCTAATTTTTGTTGTTTTTCAGCTTCTGACAGCCACTTTTTCAAATCTTTTTCATTTTGAATTATAGCATAATGCTTTTGCACTTTTTTTTCTGGCAGTTCCGAAACAATATTCTGTCCGCTGCGGCGGCACTGTTCTTCAACCCATTTTGATATACGGATTTTCAAACTGTTAAAACCATATTTATCTATAAATTTTTCAGCTTTTGCCAAATCAGGGCAATGAAAAGTGTAATATTCAGCATTTTTATCAACAGGAACATCAGGTTTCAATGTAACCAATTGCAAAGAAATTTTTGCATTATCAATATTAGCCAACAAAGTTTCGCGGCGTTTATTTTGTTTTATTTCATTAGCATGTTTAAGAACTTCAGATAAAGATCCAAACATATTAACCAATTCAGCTGCCGTTTTCGGTCCGATACCGGAAACTCCGGGGACATTATCAGTACTGTCTCCGGACAAAGCTTGAACATCAGGAACCTTTTCGGGATAAACACCAAATTTTTCCTTAACATCTTCGGGAGTAAAAAACTTATCTTTCATAGGATCGTAAAAACTGACTCCTGAACGAATAAGCTGCATTAAATCTTTGTCACACGAAACAATAACAACTTCCATTCCTTTTGCTAAAGCCTGCGCTGTATAAGTCGCTATTAAATCATCAGCTTCATAGCCTTCAATTTCCAGATGATTAAGGCTAAGCGCATCAACCGCTTCACGGATAATAGGAAACTGAGGAATTAAATCTTCGGGTATATCTTTACGAGTAGCTTTATAATCAGGAAAAATATCATTGCGAAAATTTTTACGTTTAGCATCAAATAACACCAAATTGTAATCACACTCTATTTTGGCGGTAAGTTTCATAAACATATTAGTAAAACCATACACCGCATTAACCGGAGTTCCGTCCGGCGCCGTCATTGGCGGCAAACCATAAAAAGCTCTGAAAATATATCCCGAACCGTCAACTAAGCATATTTTAGCGGTCATAGCTTATCTCCCAAAGGTCAATTATATCTTATATATAATCGACAAAAGTTTTTTAGCCAAGAAAATTTGTAAAGTTTTACTTACTCGCGCCAAGCATCGGGAATATGTTTGAAAGCAAATTTTTCATTAACTAAAAAAGCATCAAAACGAACATCATAATCTTGAAATTGAGGATGTTTTTCCACAAAATTTTCAGCTGCCGTCCATATTCTCTGTTTTTGAGAGTTTAAAATAGCGTAAGCGGCATCATCAAGATCTTTTCGCTTTTTAACCTCAACAAAAACCAATAATTTTCCGCGGCTGACTATTAAATCAACTTCTCCGGCTCCGGTTCCTTTGCCTGTTATATAATTATGTTCAACAATTTTAAAACCATGTAAACAGAAATACACACAAGCCAGCTTTTCAGCCCAAACACCGCTCTTTTTATTTTGCATCTTTAATTTTAACCGCTTGACGATATACTTCGTTTTTATTCAAACCATATTCTTTTACAATTTCAGCCACAGCGCTCTTCAGAGGCATTTCCGCCATTTTTTCAGATAATATTTTATCCAAATCTATTTCTCTTTCGGCTGAAGCAATAGGAGGAGCAACCATAAAAACAATTTCGCCTTTCGGAGTGTTTTGCTCATAATGCGCTATTAACTCTTTTGCCGTACCGGAACGGCATTCTTCATAAATTTTCGTTATTTCGCGGGCAACCGAAAACTCTCTTCCCGAAAATATATTTTCGGCAACATGCAAAGTTTTTAACAAACGCGGCGCTGTTTCATAAAAAACCAGCGTTGTGTTGACTGAAGCCAGTTCTTTAAACAAATCTTCGCGCGCTTTATCTTTATTGGGAATAAAACCGGCAAACATAAAGCGATTTGTAGGCAAACCAGACATTTGCAACGCACAAATTATAGCACAGCACCCCGGAACAACAGCAAAAGGAACTTGCTGTTCATGACAGCGGCGAACCAATTTATACCCAGGGTCTGAAATTAAAGGCGACCCTGCATCGCTGACCTGCGCAACGGTCAAACCTTCATTTACAACCATATCTATAACTTCCTGCGACTTATCTTGTTCGTTATGATCATGAAGTGTTATAAATCTTTTACCGCTAAAACCTATATTTAACAAACTGAGCAGTTTTTTTGTTACTCTTGTATCTTCACAGGCAATAACTTCCGCTTGTGCCAAAATTGTTTTTGCCCTGTCTGAAATATCCGAAATATTTCCTATCGGAGTTGCCACAATATACAGACCGTTTTTCATTTCTTTTGCTTTACATTACCATTTTTTTAAACTAAATTGTTGTTTATAATTGTTTTCTATTTCAAGGTAAAATGCAAGTGTTTAAAACAAAATATATTTTAGCGCTGACAGTTTTTTTATCAGCTTGCCACTCACCTGCCGTTGTTTCAAGAGGTGATTTTTCAGACAATTCTTCTCAAATCAATGAACAAGCTTTTGTTACACCGGAAAGTTTCAGAGTAGGTGTTTTGCTGCCGTTAAGCGGAACCGCCGCCAAAGCCGGTCAAGGATTGAAAAATGCAACCATGATTGCCTTGGAAGATATGAACAACCCTAACCTTATTTTGCAATATTACGATACTCAAAGCTCTCCCGAAGGAGCACGCGTTGCGGCAGAAAACGCATTGAACCAACAGGTTAAAATGATTATAGGTCCTTTAATGTCTTCATCTGTTGAGGCTATATCTCCGCAAACGCGAAGCCGCAATGTTCCGGTTGTTGCTTTTTCAACAAATGAAGCTGTTTTACAAAATCAGGTATATACATTAGGGTTGCTTATAGAAGAACAAATAGACAGAATTATCGGATATGCGGCAAGCAAAGGACGCAGCAGATTTGCTTTGTTAATTCCTGACAATGCAACCGGAGCCGCCGTTGCAAGAGCAGCGGTAAAGGCAGCAAAAAAACAAGGCGGAAGTGTGGTAAAAATTGCTTTTTATTCTCCGAATACAACTGATTTTTCTGGAATTATCAGAGAGCTGAGTGATTTTGACAAGCGTTCGGCGCCTGTCAAAAAAGAAAAACAGCGGTTGCAATTATTAGCCAGACAAGGAGATACAGAAGCCGCCAAAGCACTCAAAAAACTAAAGCTTAAAGAAACTGCCGAAGGTGTTGATTTTGACGCCGTAATCATACCGGAATCAGGCGGACGTTTAAAATCGGCGACAGCAATGTTCGGTTATTATGACGTATTTGCTCCTGATGTTATGTTTTTGGGAACTTCTGTTTGGGAAAACACCAGCCTTAATAAAGAAAGCACGCTAAACGGAGCTGCTTATCCGGTTTTATCACGCACTCACAGCGCTTATTTCAATAAAAAATATCAATATCTTTACGGAAATTATCCTAATGGACTGTTTACTTTTGCTTATGATGCCGTAGCTCTGTCTTCAGCTTTGGCTAAAAACAATCCTTCAAACCTGGATACGGCAATAACTACGCCTGACGGCTTTGTAGGCATAAGCGGCGTATTTCGTATTTTTCCAAACGGAAAAAATCAACATAGTCTTGATATAATGGAAATAAGACCTCAGGCTGATGTAATTGTCGATCAGGCTCCCAGAAAATTTTTATCAGCTCCAGAAAATAATTACAACACAGATGTAAAATCGTTATATGAAAATAGTTTGCCTGTGATTTTCGGTAAAGATGAAAAAGAAGCTCTTGAAATTATATTTGAAACAAATTCCGATGAAGAAACCGGTAACGCATATTTTGACAATTTTAATATGACTTATCATTATTAGTGAGGAAATAGCGGATTTTTTTCTTGAAAATAAGTTTAAAATCTGCATTTATAAATGTGTTTATTATGGAGGGCATTGGGTTAGGCTTTCGCCAATCCGGTCAGGTTCGGAAGGAAGCAGCCGTAACGAATCAGCCTAAGGTCAATGTTCCTCCGCCTTTTTTGATTGTGTGATTATGGCAGAAGAAGAAAAACAAGATCAATATGTTGTTTTAGCAAGAAAATATCGTCCCCAGAACTTTGAAGATTTATTGGGGCAGGATGCTCTTGTGCAAACTCTTACCAATGCCATAAAATCAAACCGTTTACACCATGCTTATATCCTAACCGGCATAAGAGGCGTTGGAAAAACCACAACGGCCAGATTAATTGCAAAAGCTTTGAATTGTATAGGTCCGGACGGAAAAGGCGGACCAACAACACATCCCTGCGGAATTTGCGAAAACTGCAAATCAATTGCAGCAGGACGAAATATTGATGTTTTAGAGTTGGATGCGGCCTCGCGTACCGGTGTTGATGACATTCGCGACATATTAGACGGTGTACGCTACAAACCGACAAATTGCCGTTACAAAATATATATCATCGATGAAGTTCATATGCTGACAAAAAATGCTTTCAATGCATTATTGAAAACATTGGAAGAACCTCCTGCACATGTAAAATTTATTTTTGCAACGACTGAAATACGCAAAGTTCCGGTTACGGTTTTGTCACGCTGTCAGCGTTTTGATTTGCAACGCTTAAAAATTGATGATTTAATGAAATTATTCAATAAAATCGTTGCAGCAGAAAATCTTAAAGCTGATGATGAAGCTTTGCATATGATTGCTTCCGCAGCCGATGGTTCGGCACGCGATGGTTTGTCTTTGCTTGATCAAGCAATTTCTCTCGGAAGCGGAAAAGTCCGCACAGATATTGTTAAAGAAATGCTTGGAATGGCAGACAGAGGACAAGCTTTTGAAATATTTGAAAAACTTTTGAGCGGAGATATGCAGGAACTGGTAAAAAAACTGCAGGAAGTTTATAAAAACGGGGCAAACCCAACCGCTGTTTTGAACGATTTAATCAATATCACTCATCTTTTAACTAAGGTTCTATTAATTCCGGCTTTTGCAAACAATGAAAATTTAAGCGAAACAGAAAAATCTTTTTTGAAAGAAACTTCTGCAAAAACAAATATTGCATTGCTGTCTAAAATTTGGCAAATGCTGATAAAAGGATTGAATGAACTTCAAACGGCACCGGTTCCTATTGATGCTTTGGAAATGATTTTAATCCGTATAGCTTATTCAGCAAACCTCCCTACTCCGGCAGAATTGCTTGAGAGCATAAAAAAAAAATCTAGCCTGAAACAGCAAACTTTTGCAGCGACTGCTACAGTAAATTCACTTGCAACAAAGAACGAAAAGCCTTCTCTTCCACAAGCTAAAAGCAGGTTTGACAAAGTGACTGATTTTATCGCTTATTTGGAAGAAAACAAACAAGCTCGTCTTGTTTATATGATGAAAAATGATATTGAAGTTGTTGAATTTGGCAATGGAGTTATGAAATTTAAAGCAACAGAAAGAATTTCTTCTGATTTTATGACTTCAATCAATAAATTTTTAGAAACATCAACCGGACAAAAATGGAGTTTAGATATTATTTCGGGTGATGTTATTTTGAGTATTGCAAATATTGAAAATGCTCAAAAAGAAGCAGACAAAAAAAATGTGGCGGAAAATCCGTTGGTAAAAGCAATTTTAGATGAATTCAAAGGTGCTAAAATTGAAACATTGACCCGTATTATCCCCACAGATGAAAACAACAGCAATTTTGAAACAAATAACAATGATGATGAATTTATAAATGAGGATTTTAACTGATGATGAATATGCAAGGTTTAATGAAACAAGCCCAAATGATGCAAAAGAAAATGGAAGAAGCGCAAGAAAAGTTAGCACAAACTGAAGTTATAGGTTCAAGCGGCGGCGGTATGGTTAAAGTTACCGTAACCGGAAAACTTTTAACAAAAAAAATTGAAATTGATAAATCTTTGGTTAACCCAGAAGAAGTTGATATTTTGGAAGATTTAATTGTTGCTGCCTGCAATGATGCTCAAAACAAAGCTGAAGCCATGATGAATGACGGACTGAAAGATATTACCGGCGGACTTAATCTCGGCGGTTTGAAACTGCCGTTTTAAGGAGTTTGTCCATGGCTGGACAAGATATAGAAAAACTAATAAAATTAACGGCTAAACTGCCGTCTTTAGGTTCGCGTTCTGCGCGCAGAATTGTGCTGCATTTGATAAAGAAAAAAGAAAATATTTTGTTGCCTCTGATTGATGCTTTACAAAATGTTGCTGATAATATCAAAACCTGTGAAATTTGCGGAAATTTTGACACCTCGTCGCCGTGTGCAATTTGTTCTTCTGAAAAAAGAGAAAAATCAACAATTTGCGTTGTTCAGGATGTGGCTGATTTGTGGGCTATGGAGCGTGCAGGGCTTTATCACGGGCAATATCATGTTTTAGGAGGAATTTTATCGGCTTTAAACGGTATTGCTCCTGAAGATTTGAATATAGAATCATTGCTAAAAAGAGCTGCCGAAACCGATACAACAGAAATTGTGTTAGCTCTTCCCGCAACCATTGACGGACAAATTACAACTCATTATCTAGTATCAAAGCTAAAAAACTGTAATGTAAAAATAACAACTTTGGCGCAAGGCATACCTGTCGGAGCAGAATTAGATTATATGGACGAAGGAACTTTGCAATTAGCTTTAAATTCCCGCAAAGAAATATAAAAAATTATACTAAATTCCACGTTTTTAAAGTACACTCAAAACGTGGAATATTACGAAATGCTGCAAATTTATTCAACCGTCATTTCTATTAAGCGGTCCAAACTTTTTTGCTCTGATTTATTATAACCTTCATTCTTTTTGTTTTTTGAAACCGGATCTTTATTCTTTTTGCTTTCCACTTTAGGCTGAACCAATTTATCAAAAAGTTTATCCATATCTTCAGAAAGAACTTTTTCGTGTTCTTTTTCCTCAGATTTCTTTTCATTCTCTTTTTGCGCACCTTCAATAAGGTCTTTAGGCAGCAGTTTTTCAACTGGTTCAGCAAAATCACCTGCCATTTGGAAATATTTTGACTCTTTCATAACCTGCGGCTGTTCATCAGGAGTCATAACCCATCCCACTAAAATATTAAACAATATAATCAAAATCCAAGCGCGGACTATTCCGAAAAATAATCCCAATATGCGGTCTATGGCACTCAGTTTGCTTGAACGAATTTTATCGATTATCTGTGATGTTATAATTATCCATATAATGAAAAATACGATTAAAATCAGAATTGCTGAAACAACAAGTGAAAATGTATCTCCTTGAGCAAAATTTTGCACCAAAGGCTGAACAATAGGCAAAAGCGTAACAATGGCCACAACAGATAACATCCAACCGATAATAGACAGCACTTCTTTTATAAGTCCGCGGTTAAGAGCAATCAGACCTGAAATAAGAACTATTATCAAAATAAATATATCAAGATTATTCATCTGTTTTTCCTAATTAAACCAATTAATCAATTTTTGAACATTGCCTATTTCATGCAAAGCTATATCCGTTGATGAAAGTTTTTTGCCTTTGTTATATTGCGAAGGAACAATAGCACTCTTAAAACCAAGTTTGCAAGCCTCTTTTAGGCGCAAATTAGGCTGACTGACCGCTCTTATTTCGCCGGAAAGCCCTATTTCGCCAAAAATAACCATGTCCGCCGGCAGAGGACGATTTGTTAAAGATGAGACTATTGCCATAGCAACAGCCAAATCGGCAGCAGGTTCCGAAATTTTTAGCCCGCCGGCAATATTTAAATAAACATCCTGACTGCTTAAATTTAGACCGCCTCTAGCCTCAAGCACAGCTAAAACCATAGACAAGCGTCCGGAATCCCATCCGACAACAGCACGTTTTGGACTGGCATACCCTGTCTGACTGACTAAAGCTTGTATTTCAACTAAAACAGGTCTTGAACCTTCTATTCCGGCAAAAACACAAGATCCCGAAATATTTCCCTGCCTTTCCGCTAAAAACAGCGCTGATGGATTTTCTACTTCTACCAGACCTTTATCCTGCATTTCAAAAACACCTATTTCATCTGTCGCACCATAGCGGTTTTTGACTGCACGCAAAATTCGAAACTGGTGTCCACGTTCGCCTTCAAAATATAATACCGTATCAACCATGTGCTCTAAAACGCGCGGACCGGCGATTGAGCCCTGTTTAGTAACGTGGCCAACCAAAAATAGCACAAAACCTTTTTTCTTAGCCAGTTTTATCAGCTCGTAAGCGCAAGCTCTCACCTGTGAAACACTTCCTGGGGTTGATTCGGCTTCTTCCAAATACATAGTTTGAATAGAATCGATAACAACAACACCGGCATTTGTTTTTTCAAGTGTGGCAATAATATCTTTTACATCGGTTGCAGACGCCAATTTAACAGGAGATTGTTCCAAACCAAGTCTTTTGGCCCGTATTCTGACTTGATCCAATGCTTCTTCTCCGGAAACGTAATAACATTCGGGTTTTGCCGGAAGATTTGCTATGCTTGCGCAGGCCTGCAAAAGCAAGGTTGATTTTCCTATTCCAGGGTCACCGCCTACCAAAATAACCGACCCCGGAACCAAACCGCCGCCGCTTACTCTGTCTAACTCTTTGATACCTGTCGTTATACGTTCAACAAGCTGCGAACTGCCGTTCAATGAAAAAAATTCTATCTGCCTTCCCTTGTGTTTTTGGTCAAAATTAGAAAAACCTTCTCCGGCTGTTTGTTCCTCAATAATAGTATTCCACTCACCGCAGGCATCGCATTTTCCCTGCCATTTAGGATATACGGAACCGCAATTTTGGCAAATATATTGAATTGATGTTTTTTTGCCCATTTTGCCTCCTGCTAAAGCTCAACTTTTATCGGACCTTGTGAACTGCCATGAACAAATTGAAGAACATAGGGATTATCTGTTTTATCCAATTCTTCGACTGTTCCCTGCCATATTATTTTTCCCTGATAAAGCATAGCTATTCTATCTGCTATTTTTCTGGCAGAAGCCATATCATGCGTAATAGTCAGAGCACTGGCTCCGATTTTTTTTACAGAATCAATTATCAAATCATTGATAACATCTGCCATAATAGGATCCAAACCGGTTGTTGGTTCATCAAAAAATATAATTTCGGGGTGAGTAGCTATGGCACGCGCCAAACCAACACGTTTTTGCATTCCTCCCGAAAGTTCGGAAGGCGACAAATCGGCAATATCAGCCCCTAAACCAACTTGATGCAAATATTTTATGGCCTCTTCTTTGGCTTGTTTACGAGGCATATGTTCATTTTCAAGCAATCCGAAAGCAACATTTTCCCAAACGCTTAAACTGTCAAAAAGAGCTCCGCCTTGAAAAAGCATACCCATTTTAGAATACATTTTTTCAGCTTTTTTACGGTCAACACCAACCGTTTCTTTGCCATTAACTTTAATAGATCCTTCATCAGGAACAATCAGCCCTTGAATACACTTTATCAAAACAGATTTACCGGTTCCAGAACCGCCAATAACCACCAAAGATTCACCTTCGGCAATATCAAGATCAACTCCATTGAGCACAATTTTATGCCCGAAAGCTTTATGCAGATTTCTTATGCTTATTTTATTTGCTGCCGTGTTCATTTAAGACTCCTACTTAGTAAAAATCATACCGGTGATAATATAGTTGCAAATCAAAATCAAAATTGAAGAAGTCACAACCGCGTTAGTAGTAGCTTCACCAACGCCTTGAGCACCGCCTTTTGATTTGTAACCGTTGTAACATCCCATAAGAGCGATGATAAATCCGAAAACAGCTCCTTTTATCAAACCGGTAACAACATCAATTGTCTGAAGTTCATTAATTGTCGTGTTGATATAGTTGGCAGGGTTATAGTCTAATTGATATATGGCAACAGTATATCCGCCGAATATACCTATTATATCTCCTATTAAAACCAACATGGGCAAAACAATAATTCCGGCCAGCAAACGAGGAGTTACTAAATATTTATAAGGATTTGTCGACAAAGTGGACAATGCATCTATTTGTTCAGTAACACGCATCGTTCCTATTTCTGCAGCCATAGCCGCCCCTATTCTTCCGGCAACCATCAATCCTGAAAAAACCGGCGCCAGTTCTCGTGTTACAGCAATTAAAACTACTGAAGCAACAGCGCTTTCGGCACCGTAACTTGAAAAGCCTGCATTTGTTTGCAAAGCTATAACCATACCGGCAAAAACTGTTGTCAAAGCTACAACCGGCAATGAATAAAACCCAATATCCACCATTTGTCTGAACAAAAGTTTCGGATAAAAAGGCGGTGTAAAACAGTTATATAATGCGCGGGTAATAAATAAGGATAATTCTCCCAATCTGGATATAAAACCAATCAAAGGTTTACCGAGAGCGCGTAAAAAATTTTCGATATACTTTTTAAACATAAGACAAATTCCCTGTAAATGATAGCAAATCATAAGATAAGGCTTTATAAAAAGCAAGAAAATCTATCTATTTTGGTAACAGGCAAGCATAATTTTGTCAGAAGCAGAAGCTTCAAAAGGATAAAGTTTTAAGAGCGGAATTTTTATATTTAAGAACTCTATTGTTTCTTTTTCCGGCAATCGTTCAATTTTATTCGGATTTTCAACCAACTGCACCGCCATTAATACTTTAGCAGATTCTATAAAAGGAAATTTGCAAATGCCTATTCCTCTCACTTCAAGCAACCCTTGAATATTTTTAGGGCAAGAAGCTTTTAAAACACCGTTCACATTTTCAATATCTACTCTATCGTCAGCTATTAATTCGGCATTTTTATCCATAATTAGTCTGAAAGCCAAATCAGACTTTCCCGCTCCGGAGTCTCCTAAGATAAGAACGGCTTTTTTTTCAATAGCAACAGCTGTTGCATGTATATTTTTAATATTCAAGCGCAGCCAACCTTCTTTGTTTTTGCTCATCGCTGCTGTTTATGGTTATTTTGCGGCCTGTTCCAAAATTTTCTATTTCGATTTTAAATATATTTTTAGGCAAATAAGCGCCCATTTTTTCAGGCCATTCAATCAAACATACTCCCTGATAAACAGCTTCTTCCATTCCAAGCTCAAAAACTTCTTCTGGAGATTTTATTCTATATAAATCAAAGTGGTATATATCAAAGTCCGCAGCTTCATAGCATTGAACCAAAGTAAAAGTAGGACTTGGAACTTCTGTTGCGTTAGTTAATTTTTGAACAAAAGCTCTGGCAAGAACACTTTTTCCCATGCCAAGCGTACCATACAAAGCAAAAGTGTCTCCGCGTTGCGCAAAATCGGCTAATTTTTTTCCAAGTTTAATTGTTTCATTTTCATTGGCGCAGATAAATTCCATTTTTACCTCTTACATATAATCCCAAAGCATTTTTTTAGTTTTGGGTTTGATAATCTTTATTTTAGGCTTTTTCGATTGAATTTCACGCCAATCCCACGGTTTGTAAAATTGTCCCTGCCACATACCGCGTTTAGCTTTTTGTGCTTGCAATTCGTATGGTTTATATATTGTGTTCTCAGGCAATACAACAGCCCATCCGGCTGAAACCAAAGCTGCGCCTAGATCATATTGTCCATAAGAACAAGTAGCAACAACATTTCCTTTAGAATCCTGTTTTAAAACATGGCATTCAATTTCATTATCTTGAATCCACCCCTGCAGCCAACGAGCTGCTTCACGTCCGCAAGCGTAAGATCTACCTTGTGCGTTTGCGCAGCTTTGCTTGATTTCGGGAGCATCTATTCCGAAAAGCCTGATATAATGATTTCGCATTAATAGAGTATCTCCGCTGACAACCTGAACTTCACCATATACGGCAGGATAATCGTTTGGATTAAAATTACTCGGCTGAGAAACTGTTGTTTTGTCATTTCCTAAAAGGCTGTTCATAAATCCCATTATTCCACCTTCCGAAGATTGTTTTTCAGGCGCTCTGTTTGGCTGAACCGGTGCAGAATTGCGAGATTGTTCAGAAAGATTATTTTCTATGTTTTTTTCCGCTTCAACCAACGGTGCAGCGTTATTTGCTTCGGGAATATTTATATCACCGAAATTTTCTCCCAAGGTTGCTGTTTTAATCTCATCTTCATCGTTTAACTGCAAAGCAGAACTTTGTCTTTCGCTACCGTTTGCCGATGAAGTTTTTGTACCTATAAATTTTTGCAAGTTAGGAATAACATTTTGCACGCCTCCATTAAAAGCGCCTATTGCATAAAGAATAAATCCCAATATTCCTGCAATAATTAATAATGAAGGCAAACATCCCATCGCGCGCCAAACCAGCTTTCCAAAAATATAGAGAACGACAAGCCCTGCAATAAGCCCTACAAAACCACCTCCCTGCAGTAAAATACTGCTGCTTTGCGTTCCGCTGCCTCCGGCAAAAATAAGCACTAAAGCAGCAATACCCAGAAAAAGCTTTTTCAAAAACAACATTGGCGTTTCCTTTATTTGGTCATATTTAATATCAATATTTTATCTATCGACAGTAAATATATGGTTACTTAATTGCAATAAAAATCAGTCGTCATTTTCTTCAATGCTGAATTTTTTCAAATTTTCTTTTTGCCCTAAAATATCTATAATTTTATCTAATTCAGCTAAATCAGAATAGTTTAAAACAACTTTTCCTCCACCGTTTTTGGCGGCGGAAATTTTTATTTTTAGTCCCAAACGGCGTGTTAAGTTTTTTTCAATATCAGCAATATCATTGTTGTTTTTTTCTTTTTTCTCAGGTTTTGAAATTTTGCTTTTTTGCACCATAGCTTCAACCTGACGCACATTTAAACCTTTTGATATAATTTTTTTAGCTAACTCCGAAGCATTTTCTAAACCTATCAAGGGTCTTACATGTCCTGCCGTTAATTTTCCATCGCGCACCATTTGTTTAACATTTTCCGGAAGTGCCAGCAAACGCAAAGTATTGGCTATATAACTGCGTGATTTTCCTATTATTTCGGACAAAGCTTCTTGTGTGTGAGAAAATTCATCTATCAATCTTTGAAGCCCTTCAGCTTCTTCTATTGCTGAAAGATTTTCGCGCAGTAAATTTTCAACCAGCGCTACTTCTAAAACCTCTTTATCAGCCATATCTTTCATAATAACAGGAACTTCCGTTAAGCCGGCTTGCTTAGCAGCTCTGTAACGGCGTTCACCGGCTATAATTTCATAAGTTCCATCATTTTTTTCTCTAACTAAAAGCGGCTGTAAAACCCCTTTTTCTTTTATAGAAACTGCTAAAGCATCAAGTGCTTCCTGATTAAAATCCAATCTAGGCTGAAAAACACTAGGCGATAGCAACGACAAGAGAATTTTTTGCGGGGTGTTTTTACTTTCTTTAGAAGTGTTTTCAGACAAATCATCATTGAGTAAAAAAACATCATCACCCAATAACGCCCCTAAACCGCGTCCTAAACTTTTTCTTTTGTGATTATTATCTTCTAACATGCCAACAATTCCTTTTCTCTCTTTAAGACTTCACCAGCCAGACTTATATATGCTTGCGAACCAGAACATTTGAAATCATATAACAAAACAGGTTTTCCGTGCGATGGAGCTTCAGAAACCCGAACATTCCGCGGAATAACGGTTTGATAAACTTTTTTTCCAAAAAAGTTGCGCACATCTTCTTCTACCATTTGTGTAAGATTGTTTCTGCCATCGTACATTGTCAGCACAACTCCCTGCAATTCCAAATGAGGATTAAAATGTTTTTTTATTTGATTAATATTGCTGATTAAGTCTGTCATTCCTTCAAGCGCTAAATATTCGCACTGCAAAGGAACTATGACAGCATCAGCAGCAACCAAAGCATTGATTGTTACTAAACTTAATGAAGGCGGACAATCTATCAACACATAGTCATAATTAACAACAGTTTTATTCAAAGCATCTTTAAGAGCAAATTCACGTCTGTCTTTGTCGATAAGTTCTATTTCAGCACCGGCTAAATCAGGCGAAGCAGGAACAATTGAAAAATTTGGAATTTCAGTCCAAACAACAGCTTCATTCAAACTGCGTTCTCCTAATATAACTTCATAAGACGAAACCATATTACCATGTTTATCTATTCCAAGAGAAGTCGATGCATTTGATTGCGGATCCAAATCAATCACTAAAACTTTTTTTCCGGCTGCAGCCATTGCGGTTGCAACATTAACTGTTGTTGTTGTTTTTCCAACGCCGCCTTTACGGTTGGCAACAGCAATAATTCTAGGCATTATTTATTCCCCTTTTTTCTAAGATTAGAAATAATTAAAATTCTACCGTCTTCTGAAGTTTTGCTTGTTATTTTTTCACAATCAAAATTCCAGATTTTTTTTGCATTTAAAATTTCTTCATCAGCAGACTTGCCTTTAGGAAAAATACATACTCCCTGCTTTGCAAGCAATGGATAGGCATATTTAAGCAAATCAGTCAAAGATGTCATTGCGCGTGATGTTATAACATCAAACTTTCTGCCGTTTATTTTTTCAACCCTTGTGTTTAAAATTTCAGCATTAGCTTCAGTTAAATCATTAACATATTTTAAATACAGTGTTTTTTTACCAATACTTTCTGCAAGGGTCACTTTTAAATACGGTGTTTCTGCTTTTGCTATAATAGAAATGACCATCCCCGGAAAACCAGCACCGCTTCCCATATCAAGCAATGTTTTTGCTTTTTTAGGTATAAACTCAAACAATTGGGCTGAATCTTCAAAATGTCTAATCCACGCATCATTTATCGATGAGTTACTAACCAAATTAAACTTTTGTTGCCATTCTTTTAATGATTGGCAATAAAGTTCGAGTTTTGAATATGTTTCACGTGAAACATTATATGTCTTACAAAATTTTTCCATACGAATATTTATATA
>CAVIWQ010000012.1:0-22804 GCA_963646605.1 Bacteroidaceae bacterium | reverse complement strand
ATTGGTTATTTTGGGCAATAAAGAAGAAATTGAAACTTATTTTGCCAAAAACGGTTGGAATATGGACGGCATTGAAATTGTTGTTCCTGAAAATTCAGAAAAATTAGAACAATATGCCGAAACTTTTTACGAAATGCGTAAAGATAAAGGCATTTCGAAAGAAGATGCACTCAAACAAATGCACAATTACAATTATTTCGGTACAATGATGATTAAAGCCGGTGATGCTGATGGCATGGTTTCAGGTGCAAATCATTCCACTGCCGACACTGTTCGTCCGGCGCTGCAAATTATCAAATCAGCCAAAAAAGGACGCGCTGTTTCTTCTGCTGTTGTTATTGTCGCTCAAAACAAACCTTATATTTTTTCAGACTGTGCGATTATCATTGATCCAACTTCTCAAGAATTGGCTGATATTGCCGTTGATGCCGCTCAAACCGCTATTTGTTTTGGCATTGAACCCAAAGTAGCCATGCTTTCTTTCTCAACCAAAGGTTCGGCAAAAAGCGAAAAAGTCGATAAAGTTACCGAAGGTGTTAAATTGGCTCAACAGCAATTGGAATTGCCTGAATACAAAAACCTTGGTATAAAAATCGACGGTGAATTGCAGCTCGACGCCGCCGTTGATGCCGTGGTTGCCGCCAAAAAAGCCAAAGGCAGCGAAGTTGCCGGACAAGCCAGCGTTTTAGTTTTTCCTGACATCAATGCCGGTAACATCGGTTACAAACTTTGCCAGCGTCTTGGCGGAGCTGAAGCCTATGGTCCGATTTTGCAGGGATTGAATGCCCCTGTCAATGACTTGTCCCGCGGTGCATTGGTTGAAGATATTATCGGCATGATTGCCATCACCTGCCTTCAGGCACAAAAGTAACCCAACATTTAGGAATTAGACTTATGGATAAAATTTTAGTTTTGAACTCCGGTTCATCCTCGCTCAAATACCAATTATTCAACGTTGACAACGGACATTATGAAGTTGCCGCCAAAGGCTTGGCAGAACGCATCGGAATTGAAGGCTCTTTTGTCAGTATTAAAATCGGCGACGGCGAAAAAGTTGTTAAAGAAGTTGCTCTTCCAACCCATCAGGAAGCCATTCGCGAAGTCTTTGCTTTGTTGCTTGACGGTGTTTTGAAAAGTATGGACGAACTTTCCGGTGTCGGACACCGTGTTGTTCACGGCGGTGAATATTTCGACCGTTCTGTTCTGGTTACTGATGAGGTAATTGACCGCATTGCTGAACTCTGTACATTAGCTCCGCTGCACAATCCGGCTGCTTTATTGGGAATTCAGGCAATTAAAGCTTTGCTGCCGAATGTTCCGCAGGTTGTGGCTTTTGACACGGCTTTTCATCAAACAATGAAACCCGAAGCTTATATGTATGCTCTGCCTAAAGAACAATACAAAAATTACAAAATCCGCCGTTACGGTGCTCACGGAACATCTCACCTATTTGTTTCAAGAGTTGCTGCCGACCTTATCGGCAAAAAAGGAAAAATCATCACCTGCCATATCGGCAACGGCGCTTCAATTACCGCTGTAAAAGACGGAGAATGTGTTGATACTTCAATGGGATTCACTCCTCTGGCCGGTGTTGTTATGGGCACCCGTTCTGGAGATGTTGATCCTTTTGTCCCTCTTTACATCATGAAAACACAAAATAAAACCGTTGAAGAAGTTGACAATTTGTTAAACAAACAGTCCGGTATGTTTGGTCTTTGCGGTTATTCCGATAACCGTGACGTTGAAACCAAATACTTTGCCGGCGATGCCGACGCTATTGTTGCCATGCAGGTATATACATACAGCATTGTCAAATACATCGGCGCATATACTGCAGCAATGGGCGGCGTTGACGCTATTGTTTTCACCGGCGGCGTTGGCGAAAACGGCAGCGAAGTCCGCAAACTTGTTTGTGAACGCTTGGCCTTTATGGGAATTGAACTTGATGAAGAGGCCAATAAATTGCGCGGCAAAACGGTTGAAATTTCAAAACCGAATTCAAAAGTCAGAGTTTTTGTAATTCCGACCAATGAGGAACTTGTAATTGCTCAAGATACCGAAAAACTTATTAAATAAGCTGACAATACAACTTATAAACCGCCCTTTAACGGGCGGTTTTTTGTATAAGAAAAAACTCCTGTCTTGAAATAAAATCTATCGGCATTATATCCGTAAAAAACAGGAGAAAACCAAATGTTACGTTATATCATCGCTGTTCTTCTAATAGCTTTTGCTGTTAATGCCGAAGAAATATTGAGCTCATTTGCCGTTCCCGATAATGAAACCGTTATTTACGGCGAAGCAAACACTCCTGATAAACGAACAACGGAAATATTGGTCGAACAGCCTGATAATGAAGACAATCCTTTGGGAGCACCAATTATTGATGAAAAAAATTCTTCTAATTCTACATTTCAAAAACAAAACTTGAAAGTTTTGCCTCAGCTTTCTAATATTCCCCCTCATCAAAATAATAATATTATAGAACAATCTGCCAAGCAAAACCCTTCTGACAGCCAAATGTCTCCACAACAAATGAACAATGAAATTCAAAACAAACTGTACGAGGAAGGCAATCGTATTTACGACCTGCAATCCTATCCGATTAATGATTTTGAGTATATAAATAAAAACGGACAGGATAATGCCGTTACCGATTATCCTGCCTATTAAAGCTTATTCCCCGATATAGCCATAACTGTAAAGCAGCAAAGCAATACCCAAAAACACACGATAAATAACAAAAGGCAAAAAGGTGCGTGTTTTAAGCCATTTCATCATCACCCAAATTGCCGCTAAAGAAGCCGCAAATGAATAAACAACTCCTTGTGCAGCAAATTCTATTTCGGAACTTCCGCTCTTAAACATTTCATAAGCCACCAACAGCCCCGCACCGGCAATTGTCGGAATAGACAACAACATACAAAATTTTGCAGCTTCTCGACGCTCTATTCCCAGTAATCTGCTCATTGTAATTGTTATTCCCGAACGTGATGTTCCTGGGATTAAGGCCAAACACTGCGCCAAACCGATAACAACGGCATCTGTCCAATCCATATTTTCAATACGCCGAACAGAAAGCGTATAATTGTCAGCAAACCACAAAATCAAACCAAACACCAAAATATTCCAACCGATAATTTTGGTACTGCGCAGCTCTTCCATACCGTAATAATGCAATGCCAAACCGGCAACAACCGCAGGAATGGTACCAACAATAATCAGCCAAAACAAACGGCTGCCAGTATATTTCAGAGAAGGAAGCAATCTGGCTTTCAACACGCCGCAAATCATTGCCCAAATATCTTTTGCAAAATAAATCATTACGGCAATAATCGACCCCACATGCACAGCAACATCAATATCCAGTCCCTGATCCGGAAAATCGGTAAACTTTGATAATAAAATCAAATGCCCCGATGAACTAACCGGCAAAAATTCCGTAATTCCTTGCAAAACAGACAAAATCATAATTTGCAAATGTGTCATTTTATTCTCCTGTATATTCTTCAGCCGAAAATGAACGGCAAGTTTTGTTTTTTATATCCAGCAATGAGTGCGGACGAAAACGAACATTATTCAATGAGGCTCCCCAATGCAGGTGCGGTCCGGTTGCGCGTCCTGTTTTTCCTACCAAACCGATAATATCTCCTTGCTTAACATTATCGCCTTCTTTAACTTTTGCTTCTTTCAAATGCGCGTAAATCGTCTGCAATCCTTGACCGTGATCAATAATAACCATATTTCCGGTATAAAAATAATTTTTACCGCTCAAAATAACTTTGCCATCACTTGAAGCCTTAACTGGGGTACCTTCGGGAGCGGCAATATCCGTACCACTGTGAGGACTTTTAGGAGTGCCGTTAAAAATACGCTGGTTACCAAAATGTCCGCTTATTCTGCCTTTTACCGGTTCAATAAAACCTTTGCGCCAAAAATCACCTTGCTGCATAACGGTCAAAGAACGCCTGACGTCTTTTTGTTCGCGCAAAATTTCAGCGTCATTGCTTTTATCGGGGGTAACCTTTTGCTGAGGAACACCGTTAATTTTCTGAATGTCCCATACAGCCTGTTTTACTGTAAAATTCAATTTTCCATATGCTTTGTCACCGGCTGTCAAATACAAATCGGCTTTTGATTTTTCATCGCGTCCTAAAGCAATAATGGCATATCCGTCATTTGTAATCGGATATTCACGTTCATCAAACAAAACGCTTTGTGCCTTTTCCGGCATTTTTTTCAGCATTATAAATTCGCCCTGACGCAAATCTCCGCAAATTTCAAAGTCAACTGCCGCTTGAACTTTTGTTGCCGCCAAAAAACTACATATCAAACAAATCGCCTTGTAATTCATTTTTCCTCACCACAGGTCTGGTTTTGATTCTGCCGTCTGCAAATGTTATTTCTAATTCATGGCTTCTAAGCGCTTCGCCTGAATTGTAAACTGTTTTTCCCCGTTGGTTTTTCACCCATGCAAACCCGCGGCGCAAAACCGATTCTACCGACACAGATTCAAGACGCAGCGACAAATTTTGCAGACTTTCATTCTTTTTTTCGACAATATTGGTAATATAAATTGGTTTAATTTCATTTAAATTGAGAGCATTTTCTTTTTGAGTTACATAATTTTTAAAAGCCAGATTCAATCTTTCAACCCTGTCATCCAATTTTTGCACATTGTCACTCAAAATTTGCTCCAAATTAGGAATTCCCCGTGCCAAACCGTCTAACAAATTTTTATTTTCCTGATACAAACGATGAATGGAATTCACCATTCGGCTTCCCTGCAGCATGAGCTTTGCTGTCAATTCTGAACGCACGGGAACAACAAATTCCGCCGCTCCGGTCGGGGTCGGTGCGCGGACATCCGCTGCATAATCAATCAACATAGTGTCGGTTTCGTGCCCCACAGCCGACACAACCGGAATATTCGAGTTATAAACGGCACGGACAACAGCTTCTTCATTAAAACACCATAAATCTTCCAAACTACCGCCGCCGCGCGCCACAATCAACACATCGGGACGAGGAAACGCTCCTCCCGACACAATTTTATTAAACCCGTTAATTGCCGAAGCTATTTGCTCTGCAGCCCCTTCCCCCTGCACTTGCGCCGGCCAAACAATAACTCTGCGGGGAAAACGATCTGTCACACGGTGAATAATATCCCGAATAACCGCCCCTGTCGGGCTGGTAACCACACCTATAACTTCAGGCAAATAAGGCAACGCTTTTTTGTGGGCAATGTCAAATAATCCTTCTGCCGCAAATTTTTTTCGGCGTTCTTCCAAAAGTTTGAGCAACGCTCCCGTGCCGGCGACTTCCAAATTCTCAATAACCAACTGATAAGAACTTTTGCCCGAAAAAGTGGTGATGCGCCCCGTGGCAACCACTTCAATCCCGTCTTCAGGTTTGACAGGAAGCCCCATAGCCACACCTTTCCAACAAACGGCGGACAACAAAGCATTTTCATCCTTTAACGATAGATAATAATGTCCGGAATCTGCTCTTTTGCAACCGAAAATTTCACCTTTTACCCGCACTTTGGCAAAAGTGTTTTCTATCGTTTTTTTTATGGCAAACGATATTTCACTGACACTGAATTCCGGAATTTGTTCAATCATATCTTATCCTTTTGTTAAGGCTGATTGTATAAGAGCAATCAAACGACAGCAACAAAAAAAAGCGTTTTCCCCCGAAGGAGAAAACGCTTTTTTTAGAGATACCCTACTTACTTCTCATTTACGCTTTTGCATGCAAGCAAAGCTGAAGTAAGCTTCGGATTTGCGGCAATAAAAGCCTTTGACTTGTTGCTGAGCGGCGCCTTTTCGTTGTTGAAAATAAGCGTGCACATAGGCAGATCACCTTTTGACATAAAGAACTCGACAGTTTTTTCGTCAAGAGTGTGTCCGCTCTGAACATACTCTTTATACTGCCAAACATTCATCAACTTCTGAGCAGCAAAGCAAATGCTGCTTTCATTCTTGCAAAATGTTTGCCACATTTGCAAGCCGTGATCGTTGTTCTGCGTATTAATCACAACCTGACGCTGTGAATACACGTTAAGAGCCTCCTGCATCTTAGATACTTCTTTTTCGCCTAACTCGGAAAACACTCTCTCAATGACCGAAGGTGAAAGGCTGTACACCTCTGCAACTCCGAAAACTATATCCAGAGCCATATCCGTTTGGACGTTAAGCAAAGCATTTATCATAGCGATGCTCGGTGTCCACTTGCAGAAATACTGCTGAACAAGGTAATAAAGATTATTTGCAAGCAAAACCTCAAATTGCTCATTTGACAATTGAATTTTTGCGTTAACAATATCTTTTTTACTCTCGCTGTCAGCTGCTTTCCACAAAAGGTCGACAGCATTCTTCGACATCTTTTTAACAGTCTCGGAACTGCGATCCACCTGCCAGTAATAACGGCATTGCAGCTTAGCTGAATAGTTATTTATACCGCGAACCGCCATAAAATGTTTTTTAAGGCGGAAAGGATACAAAGCAACCATCCATTCGTTCAAAAAGCGAACGATGTCCTCAAACACCGGAAAGTCGATGTCATACAACATCTCTGCTGCGCGCTTAGGAGAAGCAATGCTCCAAACCAAGAATGCAATCGGGTTGTAAACCAAAACAAGCATTGCAATCAATGCAATTGCCCCAATCACATACTGCGCGATGCTCACCACGGTGTTCTCCAAAAAACGACCGCAACGGCAAAGACCTGCCCATACGTTGTTAAATACTCTTGTTACCACACTCTTGTTGATTGAATTTGTTGCCATAATATAAAAATTTTTAATGGCGCCCAAGTTTCCGGTTGGGATAAATTTGTTAAGCTGTTCGGGAAACCATGAAAAATCATGCGAACAACTGCTTATTTTTGAATTACTTCATTTTCGGCCAAACTTATACAATCGTCAATTTGAGCAAAACTCAAAACAACAACCAAAAAATTAACCTAATAATAAACATACTCTTAAATAAACAAGTATATTATATTATTTTGTTTATTTTTTGTCAAGTTCAATTACGTACAAACGCATAATAAAAAGCTATTTTATTCCCAAAAGACTATCAGCAAAATCAGAAGCGTTAAACTCATCCAAATCGTCTATCCCTTCGCCGATGCCCACATAATATATCGGGGTTGGCTGAATATCGGCAATAGCAACCAATATTCCGCCTTTTGCCGTGCCATCTAATTTGGTTATAATCAAACCGTTAACATCAACGGCTTCTTTGAACGTTTCAACCTGTGCCAATGCATTCTGTCCGTTTGTTGCATCAAGCGTCAAAATAGTCGCATTGGGAGCAGACGGAATAATTTTTTTTATAACCTTATTGATTTTTTTCAATTCATCCATCAATCCGCTTTTATTTTGCAAACGTCCGGCGGTATCAATAAAAACAACATCATCTTGAGTTTTTATGGCTTGAACCAATCCGTCATAACACAAACCGGCGCTGTCACACCCTTTTTCACCGCTGAAAACTCTGATATCGCTTCGTTTTCCCCAAATTTCCAATTGTTCTACCGCAGCGGCTCTAAATGTGTCTGCCGCAATCAAAGAAACCTGTAATCCTTGTTTTTTCAGTTTTTGCGCCAACTTTCCTATTGTGGTGGTTTTTCCGGCACCGTTAACGCCCACCATCATAACCACAAACGGCTTATTGTGATTATCAATAACCAACGACTGTTGACAGGGTTTTAAAATTTTGACTAGTTCAGAAGCCAACAATTTTTTTATTTCATTATCATCAATATCTTTACTTTGCCTTTGTGCACCGAAAGAAGCGATAATTTTAGCCGATGTTCTAACGCCCATATCAGATTCAATAAGCAATTCTTCCAATTCTTCCAACGTTTCAGCGTCCAGTTTTCGCTTTGTAAATATTCCGCTGATTCCGCCTGTTAAACGATCCGATGATTTTTTGAGTCCCAATCCTAATTTATTTAACCAATCAGCCATTGATTTTTTCTCCTTTTTCACGCAGCAAACGGGCTCTTTCACGACGTTCTTCCACATCAATTTGCGGCATTCTCGCTGCTGGTGTCCCTGGTCTTTCAGAATAAGGGAACACATGCAGGCGGCTTATTTGAGCTTCGTCAACCAATTTCAGCGTATTTGCAAAATTTTCTGATGTTTCGGTTGGAAAACCACAGATAAAATCTGCTCCAAAAACCGCATCCGGACGCACTGCTCTTATTTTTTTGCATAGATTGATAACATCTTCTCTGCTGTGGCGGCGCCCCATTCTTTTCAAAATCAAATTATCACCCGACTGCACGGAAAGATGAAACACCGGCAGCATATTTTTATATTTTCCAACCAGCGCAACAAAATCATCATCCACGGCCGCAGGATCCAAAGAACCAAACTGCAATGACGGAAGCTCTGGAAAAGCCTCTAAAATATGCTGCACCAGCTTGCTGAAAGACGGTTGATAAGAACAAACATCAACTCCGGTCAGACATATTTCTTTAAATCCCTGCTCCAATAGTGTTTTTATTTGTTTTAAAATCTGCTCTTCAGGAACCGAGCGGTTATTGCCTCTTGCAAAAGGCACAATGCAATAAGTGCAGCGATGATTGCAGCCTTGCTGAACTTGCACAAAAGCTCTATGACGCCCTTCAAATCCCGTAATTAAATATCCGTCATAACCATCATAATTGAAAATATCGCCGACGACCGTCTTTTCCCGCAAGTCACCGCGGATATATTCTTCAAGCGCTGTTTTTTCCTTATTACCCAAAACCAAATCAACTTCAGGCATTTTTTCAAACATTTGAGGATTGACCTGAGCTGCGCAGCCTGTCACCACAATTCTGGCTTTTGGGTGCTCTTTACGGAGTTTACGCACCGTTTGCCGGCATTGACGCTCAGCCTCGCGGGTTACAGCACAGGTGTTGATAATAACCAAATTGTCAACATCCGCAAATTTTTCTTTTAATATTTCGGATTCATAACTGTTAATACGACAGCCTAAAGTTACAACTTCTACCATATTCTTAATCTCCGCACATAATATAAGGGGAACACGGCGGATTAGCAAGAAAAAAAGGAGCCGTTTATAACGACTCCTTTCTTAAAAATAACCGGACTTTTTGGCAAAGTCATAAACTTTTCGCCAATTTGCCGCAAACCATGGAATCCACCACAATAAAACCAATATTGCGATAGAAACCGTCAAATACGTTTGAAAACCTTTACGCATTAAAAATACCGGCAATTCCGGACAGCCTATTGACACAAATCCGGCTGTCTGCGTAAGAGCTCCCAAAAACCAACTGTAAATAGAACACAAAATCAAAACCGCTTTCCAGATTTTTGAATATTTATCCCACATACAGTAAAAAATTACCGCCATGGTCATCAAGCCTATACCTGACATAACCAGCGTAGATGCGTTTAAATACAAATAAGACATACAAATAATTTTTAATCTGAATAAACGTAATATTAAAATCGGTTATTGGCAAGTATTTTTTCTATTTTTTGTCAAAATTCCCATCGTTAAAATATTTTTTCCGTCTTCATAAACATAATTTGCATAATCTGCTGTTTTTTTAGCAATAAATATTCCCAATCCCCCCAATGAACGCTCTTTGAGCGGCAAAAGGACATCGGGTTCTTTTTTGTTGAGCGGATTGTATCTTCTTCCGCTGTCGGTAAAACGAAGCAAATTCAGATTTTCTTCCGTCATAAGTTCTATTTTGACTTCACCCGCTTTTTTATATGCATATTGAGCAATATTTGAAAATATTTCTTCGGCAATAACAATCATTTTCGACTGCACATCAAGAGCCGCTCCGCGTTGAACTGCGTATTCTTTTACAAAATTCATAACATTATTCAGTTCTGAAAGTTCAGCTTTCACCACAATTTCATTTTTTTCATGGCCGCAATATAAAAATCCAAGCATAGTAATGTCATCTGACTGATTTGCTCCCTTGGTAAACTTTCTAATGTCAGACATTATCGATTTTATAACATTATTCGGGGCTGCATTCATTTTTTGCAATACTTTCTGCAAACGGCTGTCCCCATAAAAACGTCCCTGCAAATTTTCAGCTTCGGTCACTCCGTCTGTATAAAGAAAAATACTGTTTCCGGCCAAAAGTTTTATTTGTTCCGATTGATAAGAAACGCTTTTTTTAGCTCCCAAAACAAGATTGGGCCGTGTTTTAAGTTGTTTCCAGTTCCAAGCATTACCGACAAAAGGCAGCGTATGTCCGGCATTGACATATTCCATATTGCCGTTGCGAATATCAATAACCGCCGCAAATGCGGAAACAAACATGCAGGTTTCATTTCCTTCACACAATTCATTATTGGCGCGGTCAAATGTGCTCGAAAGCGAATTTTCTGCTTTCAGCATATTTTTAATCAAGGCCTGCGTTTTCATCATATACAAAGCAGCCGGTATTCCTTTTCCCGAAACATCGGCGATTACCACCGCAAAATGATATTCATCTATAAAAAAGAAGTCATAAAAATCCCCGCCCACCGACTTAGCCGGTTTCATCAATGCCGCAATTTGAAAAGATTTATTGTTTGGAAAATCAACCGGTAAAGCCGACATTTGAATATTGCGGGCAATTTCAAGCTCGCTTAAATTTTTCTGCTGTTCGGAAATTTCCTGTTTTTCACGTTCTATATAATGAAGCAGATTTTCTTTCATATTGCGAAACGCTATGGTCAATTGCCCAATCTCATCAGAAGAATTAATTTCGGGCAAACTGTCCGAAAATTTGCCTTTTCCATATTCGGCAGCTATTTTGCTTAACTGCAACAAAGGCTTGGCTGAATAATGGCAAATCCGATTTATCAAAAATAAAAGCAAAAGCATACTGACAATCAAAGAAATTATAACCATAATTTGAAATTCTGTCACTTGCTTAAAAAGTTCTTTTTCCGAATATACCAAAAACGCGCCCCATTTCAGATGAGGAACAGGCGCATAAAAGAAAATAGAGGTCTTATTAAAAACTGAAGAATAAGGAATTGATGCATTTCCTTTTTTGCCGGCATATAAATTCTTTGCCGCAGTCATCAATTCTGGACGGGAAATTTTTTGAGCCAACTCAAAAATTGTTGTTTTAAATCTGATAGTCGGATTCGGATGCACAATATAAGTTCCGTTTTGCGACAGCAACAAAAGCTTTGCATTGCCATAAAAGTGAAAATCATCAACTTTTTTTTGCATATTGGAGATATCAAGAGAAACTGCCACTAATCCATTATAATCTTTTTGCCCGAAAAATTTAAACGGAATCAAACAGGTTACCACTATCGGACGATTTGGATTGTTCAAATCAATATAAGGTTCGGACCAAAATACTTTTTCTTCTTTCGGAACGTTCTTAAACCATGGATACAACTTATAAAAATCGCTTATCTTCTCTTTTTTGAGGCTAAAAGCGCCATTATAATCAGAGCCGATATACAAATTTCCGCTGGCTACCTTGTCAGGCGGAAAAACATAAACCCAAATATCGGAAATATCTCTGCGCGAATTGCAAATTGTTTCAAGAGCCGAGTGCAACACAATCTGCAAAGAATTTTCGTCTTTATTTGACAGCTGATAAAGCGTGTTTTTCATATTCAAAACAGCTTGCTCCGTTTCAACTGCCAAATGCGCAATATTCGCCGCAGTCGCCTGAACAGACTTGTCTGCCAACTCAACAATTTGTGAACGAATAACCGGTTCAAAACGTTCCGTTATAAAAACCAACACTCCCAATATGGCCAAAAAAACACATATCAGCACGCTGACGCCCAATTTAAAAATAAGAGACTGTTTTTTAAGCCATGTATGGAACTGTTTGAGCATCACGCAATTTCTATAATATTTTCAAAACCCACAATTTCAAAAATGTTTCTAATTGAATCCGAAACATTAATCAAACGCATTTTTCCATTATTGGCTTCCATAACTTTTTGAAAAAATAAAAAAGCCCGCAAACCAGCCGAAAAAACATATTCAACATCTTTCAAATCGAATATAACTTCGCTCACTCCGTCCAAATCAACTTTTTGTGTCAATTCGGAAGTTGTATTCGGATCAAGCCAGCCGGATATTTTACATGTCAAAACACCATTGTTTTTAGTTTGCTCGATTTTGATTGTTTTATTTTCAAATGCCATAATTTTATCCTTTGTTTTGTCTCTGATTTTATAAAAGAAATGCCTGTTCCGTCAATAAAATTATCTAAAAAAACTAATCAGAATTTATAAAACGCCCCGCCTGCTGCATTTCTTCTTCTGTCATTCGATGAGCAAGGTTGGGATATGTATGGCATTCATATTTCAAACCATGCTCTTCAAGCCACAGCAATGTCAGCGGCAAAGTTTTAAATTGAACCGTCGTGTCATCCTGTCCGTGCAAAAGCAAAATTTTTGGCTTTGAACGCATATCCTGTTCCAACAAAGGCCGTCCAGCTATAATTCCCGCAATCATAACCGCACCGCCAATTTTATTTTTACGGCTTAAAGCGGTATATAAAGTTAGCATCGCCCCTTGAGAAAAGCCCATTATGTATGTGTTTTCATCATCAATACCGAATTGTTGCTGCATTTCGTCGACAAAAACATTCATTTCTCCGGCAACTTCAGCAAACGAAGGAGCCAAAGCGTCAAAGATGCCAAAAATTTCGGTTGTAGAAGCTTCCGGATTTCTAAATCTGGCTTGAGGATCGACCTGATAAAAACTGAGCCATTGCAGATTTTCAGCGTCTTTTTCACAAACATGCGGAGCGCGCGGAACAACAATCACGGCATTTTTTACATTTTTAAGCAGCCACTGCAAGGCATAATCTATGGCTTCGGGATTGCCGTTATAACCATGGATAAAAATAACAAGTTTTTCTGTTTTTTCACCGGTCTTGTAATATTTATTATTAAAATGTGACAAGACAAATCTCCTTAAATGTTTTATTAATTTGTTTATAAAATATAAAAACAGAGAAAAACAATGTTAGGCAACCCCCTTGCGGCAGATATCCACCGCGTTTTCGAAAAAAATATCGTAAACACCAGCAATATTTTCAACAGCTATATTGCCGGTGCTACTACCGAAGATAAAATAATGCGGCATAAACGCGTCGAATGTTTTGTCGGCGCTGTTAATCGTTTTTTTATCGACTGCGGACTTTCACCGCTGCAAGTCGAAAGTATGAACATAGACGAAAAAAAACTGATTAATTTTTCTCTCCAGCTCAGCGGCTATATTCGCGACGCTCAAAAATCTCTGGACAAACTGTCCGATGTTTATGCGCGTGATGATGATTTATCCGATTTGTACAAAGCTGCAGCTCATTATACTGTTGCCTGCAACGGCAAAGTCGCCGGCAGTAAATATCATTTTGAACACAATAAAAACTATTGTTTTTGGCATATTGACAATCCGCAAAACCTTTCAGAAAGCACCTTTTCCCCCATAGAAGGAGAATTGTCCGCCAGCCGCCATACTTTGATTTTATCTATGCCTTTTCATATAAAACCTATTGAAAGCGAACTCCGTAAGTGGACCTACGAATATATGCATGATACTTTTGCCAGCTCGACTTTCGGTAAAGACGTAGATGTTTATTTGGCGCATTTTCCAATTGAACAGCCTCGCGGCGAAAAATTTTCTCTAACTCTTGAAACGCTGAAATCGGATAGTGATTATTTTGAACCGATGGACTTAAAATTAGTCAAAGACCACCTGCTTCCGTTTATTGCTAAAGGACTGAAAATTGATAAACAGGCAAATGTAATCAGCGGAGAACCTTATTCTCCAGAACAGCTTGCCGCCAATTTCCGCAATTTGACTTTCTTTGGCTATTGTTCAGGAACCGCTCATGCGCACCGCTGGATTAATGCTGTTCGGCATATCGGCAAACAGCTTTATACTCGACAAGACATTGATAAAGCTATGGAACAAATCTTTATGTCAAGTTATGCCTTTTTGCCGTTCAAAGAAAACAACAGCTATTCCGGCGTACATTTTATGGGAAATTACGGCGATGACAAAGACCGCAAAGAGCCTTTTGTAAAAATGTTCAGTCCGGAAATGTACGAACAAGTTAAATATCAAAATGAAGCCGGAAAAGTCAGAATTACGACCATGCCCGACAAACGCAACTTTGTGGTAGCAGCGGCATTGCCTGATGATTTGCTTATTGTGGACAAACAACAGTTGTTAAAACGTATTCCCAATCAAGAAAACGGACACCACATTGCATTTTTAACAACGCCGAATTTGGCAAATAAAGATAATTTTGTATGCAATATGTTTGCCAATGTAATTGAAAATGCCGCGTTAGGTTACCGCGGTCAGGAAGTGTTTGCCCCCAGACATTTGCATAATGCTTCTCATATTTTAAGAAATGCCGCAATTTTCGGTCAACGCCGCAATTTGAAGAATGAGGGATTTAGTATATAATTAAGGTTATATTCCTTGCTTAAAAAACAAAAATAAGCTACCATATGCATATATTTTTTAGTTTGGGAGAATTTTCTTATGAAACCGGAAGAAAAAGATAGCGATAAAAAAGAAAACAAGGATAATAAACAAGAAGAAATTCACGTCTATGGGCGAATTATCAAACGTAAGATTTATTTTGACAATGAGTCTTTTTTTAAGGATTTGGAAAAAAATATAAAAGAATCTCATGCCCTAAAACCAACAGTTTCACCTGAAAAACAAAAATTTGAAGAAAAAATCGCACAGCTGAAAGCACAGCAGGACAAACAAAAAGATAACGCCGAAAAACAAAAAGACGACAAAAAAAGAATGGCAGATATAATTCGCGAGAAGTCTGGTCGTTCTAATAGCGGCAACAAAAACAATAATTCAGAAAAAAATGCCGGCAAACAACAGCAAAATCCAGCTGGAAATCAACCTCAGCAACCACAACCGAATACTGAAGAATTAATAAAATATTGTGAAGGCGCTATTGCATTTTTAGACTTTGTTAAAACCGAAATCGGAAACGATATTCAAAATATGAACAATATTTTATCATCGGGAACCCCCAGCTCCTATACTCATATCGTGGGATTTTCCGTACGCCCGCTTCCAAACGAGCGAGATAATAATAACGAAAACAAGCCTGAAAACGACAAAGATAAAGACAATGATAATGATAAAGATAACGATGACGGCAAAGACAATAATAACGATAAAGACAAAAACGGAAAAGACAATAAAAACAATGAAAATGCCGAAAATGTAAACAATAAAACCGATGAACAATTGCAAAGCAACGAAGATGAAACACAAACATCTTCTGCGCAAGAGCAAAACTCTGCCGAACCAGACAATCCTGCATCGGCAAGCAATTCTGCCGAAACATCAAAACAAGATATGCGGAACACTATTAAAAATCTTCGTTTTTCACCGACAATCAAACCCAAACCCGTAAATAAAAATCAGAAACAAAAACAAATGTTTCAGCAAAAAGGTCGAAGTTTATAATTAATATAAAATATGCAAAAATGCCGTTATTATCAAATAACGGCATTTTTATTTTTACTCAGACAAATCAATCAAAAATTATTTCTTCAATTTGCATTCACGGTGCAAAGCTATATCCAAAACCTGTCCAACTTCAGAAACCGGAATAATTTTGAGTCCTTCTTTAACATTTGAAGGAATATCTGCTAAATCTTTTTCGTTTTCCTGAGGAATGATAACAGTTTTTATCCCCCCGCGCAAAGCCGAAAGCAATTTTTCTTTCAATCCTCCGATAGGCAAAACTCGACCTTGCAGCGTAATTTCACCGGTCATAGCCACATCTTTACGCACAGGAGTTTTTGTAAACACCGAAACCAATGTTGTATACATGGCAATACCTGCCGAAGGTCCGTCTTTCGGCGTAGCACCTTCCGGAACATGGACATGCACGTCTGTTTTTTCAAACACTTCAGGGTTTATACCAAGTTTTTCAGCATGAGAACGCACAACAGAATAAGCCGTTTCAATAGATTCTTTCATCACTTCACCCAGCTTACCGGTCTGCATAACTTTTCCCTTCCCCGGCATATCAACAGCTTCAATAAACAAGATATCTCCACCGACTTCAGTCCACGCCAAACCAGTAGTAACACCAATATGATCTTCCTGCTCAGCCTCGCCAAAACTGAATTTGCGCACTCCGAGATAATCGCTCAAATTTTTAGCCGTCACTTCAATGGGCAATTTTTTCTTTTTGCCAAGCAGCAATGCCTTAATTGCTTTGCGGGCAATATTTGATAATTCCCGTTCCAAATTACGCACTCCCGCTTCACGGGTGTAATAACGTACAATATCCCGCACTGCATCGTCATTAATAAACAATTCTTCAGGCTTTACCGCGTTTTCCTTAAATATTTTCGGTAACAGATGGCGTTTGGCTATTTCTATTTTTTCGTCTTCCGTATAGCCCGACAAACGTATAATTTCCATACGATCCAACAATGGACGCGGCATATCCAAACTATTTGCCGTAGTTACAAACATCACGTCTGACAAGTCATAATCGACTTCTAAATAGTGATCCTGAAACGTGCTGTTTTGTTCGGGGTCAAGAACTTCCAACAAAGCCGAACTCGGATCTCCGCGCCAATCACTGCCCAATTTATCAATTTCATCCAGCAAAAACAATGGATTTGATGTACCGGCTTTTTTCATACCTTTAATAATTTTCCCCGGCATTGATCCGATATATGTTCTCCGGTGTCCGCGAATTTCGGCTTCGTCTTTCATACCGCCAAGAGAAGCGCGCACAAAACTGCGTCCGGTTGCACGCGCAATAGACTGACCGAGAGAAGTCTTTCCAACTCCCGGAGGACCAAATAAACACAAAATAGGTCCTTTAACTTTGTCGGCGCGCGACTGAACAGCCAAATATTCCAAAATTCTGTCTTTTACTTTTTCAAGCCCGTAATGATCTTCTTCCAAAATAGCCATGGCTTTATTCAAGTCTTTGTTAACTTTAGAATATTTTTTCCATGGAATATCCAGCAGCCAGTCCAAATAATTGCGGACAACTGTAGCTTCTGCCGACATCATACTCATACTTTTGAGCTTTTTGACTTCGGATAAGGCTTTTTCACGTGCTTCTTTGGACAGGCGTGTTTTTCTTATTTTTTTCATATAGGATTCGGCTTCGTTTTCTTCTTCACCATCGCCCAATTCTTTTTGAATAGCCCGCATCTGTTCGTTCAGATAATATTCTTTCTGGCTTTTTTCCATTTGCTTTTTAACGCGGGATTTTATTTTGTTTTCAACCTCAAGCAAGGTTATTTCCGAGTCCATCAATTCCAAAAGCTTATGGAACCGCTCTTTTAAGGTCACACATTCCAAAAGCGCTTGTTTATCCTCTATTTTCAAAGATAAATGTGACGATATTGTATCGGCAAGTTTGTTCAAATCATCTATCTGGCTTACCGAAACCAAAACTTCAGGCGGCGTTTTTTTAGACAATTTGACATATTCTTCAAACTGCGACAGAACAGCCCGTGAAAGCGCTTCTTCTTCCACATCGTGTTCTTCAGTTTCAGGCAGAGAAACAACCTCCACTTTCATAAACCCGTCATTGGGAATAAAAGCGTCTATTTTTACACGTTCCATGCCTTCAACCAAAACTTTTACCGTACCGTCAGGCAATTTTACTAATTGCACCACAGTTCCCAAAGTTCCGATTTTGAAAATATCATTTTCTTCCGGCTCCTCAACAGCCGCATCTTTTTGGGTTGCCAGCACAATGCTTTGATCATGATCAATCGCCGATTGCAAAGCTCTGATAGATTTTTCGCGTCCGACAAAAAGCGGAACAATCATTTTCGGATAGACCACAATATCACGCAAAGGCAGCAAGGGAAAAGTTTCTTTATTATCCATTATCTCAACATCCTCTTTATTAATGCACTTTAGTATATAGGCAATATAATTTAAACTGCAACTGCCGCAAGCAATTTATCAGCCGATTTTTTAACCTGACCGATATTTAAAATATTTAGCTGGACGCTAATTGAATGCAACCTTAATTTTTAACGATTGATATAAAAATGTTTTCCAAAGACAGTTATAATTTTTTGTTTTTTATCACTTGAATTTTTAACCGAAAAAATTCCCTGCATCATATTTTCAAATTTTTTGCGGTATCCCAAAAAATCGATTTCTTTGCACAAACTTCTATATGATGCGTTTTTCTTCAATTTGCTTTTGGCATAATGTTTGTTCAAATATATTTTGCAATTTTTCAAATATTGCCTGTTGCTCGGCTGAAATTCTGCCGGAAGCAGCCTATATCTGTATAAAAGTCCGCCAAGATTTTTCAAATCGACCAAACATTTTTCTTCGGTATTGAGTTTTTGAAAAAAATCGCTTTTGTGATAAAATTCAAATTGTTTTTCAACCTCATCCAAACCAATAGCACGCGACATGGTCGAACCCTGACGAAACAAACGGTAACAATAGTAACTTTGTCCGATAGTCTGAATTGTCGGTCGATTAAACACACATTGAAGATTAAAAAATCCGTCTTCAGCTATAATCAAATGTTCTTGAAAACGCAAATGATTTTTCTGCAGAAAATCACGGCGGTAAATTTTATCCCAAATTGAATTGCAAAAATTCAACACCAGCTTTTCAAAAGGAATTTTTTCTTGCTCAAATTGTTTCAAAACCTTTTTCGCACCAGTTTCGGTTAAATTTCCTTCTAAAAACTCATAATATCCGAAAATGACCATATCAACATGTTTTTTTGCCGACATGATTATTTCTTCATAAGCGTTTCGCTTCAGCCAATCATCACTGTCAACAAAAGAAATATACTCTCCCTGCGCGGCATCCAATCCGCTGTTGCGGGCGGAAGACACTCCGCCGTTTGGCTTATCAATCACTTTTATACGGCTGTCTTTCGCAGCATAATGGTTTAAAATATTCAAAGAACCGTCTGTCGAACCATCATTAACGCAAATAATTTCAATATCCTTAAATGTTTGTTCAATAAGACTGTCCAGACATTGCGGCAAATAAGGTTCAACATTATAAACCGGAACAATAACGGAAATTTTAGCCATAATAACCTCAAATTTAATAAAACTATAATCAGTATAAAAAAGCCCTGCAAAAATGCAATAATATTTTATATGCACAAAATAAAGCGCTCCGAAATGACTGTTTTCGAAGCGCTTTTAGAGGTTTAATGCAGTTTCTGAAACTAAGCAGCCTTGCTCATTTTGCGAGCGGCAAACTCATTCATTTTAGCAATAACATAATCCAAATCTTCATTATCAAGATATGGTGTCATTGGGATAGACAATACAGTCTTTGACAATTTTTCGCAAACAGGCAAAGAACGATTATTCCATTTTACATAAGCGGTCTGAGTGTTAACCGGACGCGGATAGTAAGCGCCGCACGGAATACCGTTTTCTTTTAACCATCCCATCAATTCATCTCTGTCTTCACAATGAATTGTGTACAAAGCATAAGCAGAGTGGCAATTATCCAAAACTTTTTGTTTGCCGAAATATTCTGACAATTCATTGTCATAACGCTGTGCAACACGGTAACGGTCTTTCAACTCCTGATCAAAAACTTTTAATTTTTGCAGTAAAACAGCCCCCTGAAAAGAATTCATACGACCGGTCATACCCAAACGAATGTTGTCATAATGGTCTTCAGGGCTCATACCATGAACGCGGCAAGATTTTACCAATTCGTTTTCTTCGTTATTGTTGGTAAATACAGCACCGCCATCGCCATAGCAGCCGAGAGGTTTGGTAGGATAGAAAGATGTTGCGGTCATATCGGCAATTGAACCGGCTCTTTTGCCTTTATAAACAGAACCGTATGATTGGCAGGAATCAGATAAAACCTTCATACCGTTTTCGTGGGCAATTTTAATGATTTCGTCATAATCGCACGGAGAACCGAAAATATCGACCGGAATCACAGCTTTGAGTTTTAATTTTCCTTCTTTTTTAACTTCATCAATCGCACGCTGCAAATCTTTTGGATCCATATTGAAAGTATTCGGATCTGAATCTACAAAAATCGGGGTTGCGCCCAACAAAACCGGAGCTTCGGCAGAAGCAACAAAAGTAAAGGACGAAACAAATACAGCATCACCGGCTTTAACATCCCAAGCCATCAAAGCTAAAGTCAACGCATCAGTACCTGAACCGCAGGTAGAACAGTATTTTGTTCCAGAATAAGCGGCCAACTTTTCATCCAACTCTCTGGTTTCAGGTCCTTGACAATATGCACCATGATTCAAAATAGCTTCAAAAGCTTCCAAAAATTTTTCCTGTCCGATAACATTCTGTGAAGTTTTACAATCAAACAACATAATCGGTTTATTAGGTTTAGTACTCATTTCTGTATCCTTATAAAATTTTCAACTGGAACGGATACTAAGACAAAAGCTTATATTTGGCAAAACACAAAAAATTTCGGTATTGTAACAAAAATATTTGCCTTTACCTAAATCTGCTGATATATTGGCGGCAATTTCAATTAGTAAAAAAAGGATTAGATTTTGTTAAAACAATCTGTTGCCATAACCGTTTTGCTTTCTGCCGCAGCTTTCGGAACAGCACATGCCGCGGAACAGGAAAGCTGGCTGGAGAGCTATAACCGTTCTATGTTTGCTTTTAATATGCAGGCGGACAAATATATTCTCAAACCAATGGCTAAAGCTTATCGCGCCGTTACAACCCAAGATATCCGCAACCGTGTCAGTTCGGCACTTGATAACGTTGACGAACCCGTAACAGCTGCCAACCACACTTTGCAGGGCAATATTGCCGAGACATTCAAATCCGTCGCCCGTTTTGCCATTAACAGCACTCTTGGTTTGGGCGGTATGTTTGACGTTGCCGAAGGATGGGGATTGTCAAAAAACAAAACCGGTTTTGATGAAACCATGGCTCACTATTGCGTTCCGGACGGACCGTTTATTGTAGCCCCGCTTTTCGGACCTTTTACAATCAGATCCGGCGCCGGACGCCTTGTCGATGGTTTTTCAACCCCGCTGTACTGGGCTGCGCTTAATGATAAAAATTATTCCGCAAAAATTTCATACAGCTACATGGCCATCAGCGCCATCAGCGCAAGAGAACGCGCAATTGAACTTCTTGACGATTTGCAAAACAATTCTGTTGATTTTTATGCTACTATGCGTTCGGCTTATTTGCAAAACCGTCAAAAACTAAATTCGGCTTGTCAGGCAGCTGACAGCGCTCCGAGCTATGATTTTGATTTTGATGATGAAGAATAATAATAAACTTTCAGGAGAAACTACCTATGCATAAAAAAATTTTAACGGCTGTTATCGGCAGTATTATGTTGTTGGCCAATGCGGCAAAAGCCGATGTTAATGCCGCCAAAGCTGAAGAATTTGTTAAAAACACCACTCAGGAAGGTTTGGTAGAAATTATCAACTCAAAAGCTTCACAGGCAGAACGTAACGCCAGATTTGAAAAATTGTTCAATTCAGCTCTTGATTTGAAATTTATCGGGCGTTTTGTTCTTGGCCGCTACTGGAAAACCGCTTCAAATGAACAACGCGACCGGTTTATTGATGTGTACCGCAAATTAAATGTGCAAACATGGTCAAAACGTTTTGATGAGTTCAAAGGCAAAGAATTTATCTTCAAAGGAACAACACCTTCATCTTCTTCCAACCAAATTTTTGTAAACTCTATTGTTCCCATGGATCAAGGCCAGCCGGCCAATGTGGTTTGGAGAGTAAAACAAGAGGGAGATAAATTCAAAATCGTTGATATTGTTATTGAAAATGTAAGCTTAGCCATTACGGCTCGTAATGAATACAGCGCTTTTATAAAAAAATCTCCGAAAGGTCTTGATGGTTTGATTGCCGATTTGGAAAACAAAACATCGAAAGAATAAAAAAAAGCCTCCAAATGGAGGCTTTTTTTTATTCCCCATCTTGTAAAGAGCATTACTCAAATTATATCCTTTGCAAAGGAGAATGATTATGGGAACTCTATTGAAATATATTTTCTATATTATAATAATCTTACTGGTTTATCTTGTAGCAAAAGACATTTACGACGGAAAAATAAATCAGGATACAACCGTTCAGGAAATGGGAACAACTTTGGAACAACAATCACAAAAAATTGTGAAAGACGGCGTTGCAACAATAGAAAAAGAAACCCAAAAAGAAATAAAAAAACAACGCAGACAACAATAAGGCTATAAATTATTTTCTTTATTCAAAAGTATATAAAAATGGTTAAAAAAAATCATAATCGAAGCGCCTCAAAGTTTAAGCACAAAAAAGCCACCTGTTTAAAAGCGGCTTTTTTATTGATTTTACTGATAAAATTTCATTGTATCGGTGTCATACTTCAAATGCCAAACAGCGCAATTTTCAAGAGTCAAACCTTTAAGGCTCAAACCGCATTCCAAAGCGTTCATAACTCCGGCATGACAAACAATACCTAAATTTTTTCCTTCATTTTCGTTCACAATCCTGTTCAAACAAGCATATACCCGTTCAAAAACCTCATGTTTGCTTTCTCCTTTTGGAAAACGGTTGTCCCAATTTGTCAAATCGGGATTGAGGTAATTGGTTGCCAGTTCACCGAAAGTCTCTTGTATTTTAGCAAAAGTCTGCCCTTCTGCGACGCCAAAATCAGCTTCATGCAGGTCATTATAAACTGTTACCGGCATATTTCCACTTGCTTCGGAAATTTTTTGTGCTGTTTGTCTGGCGCGTATCAGCGGAGAAGAGAACAACTTGTCCAAATTTAAAGTTTTAACTTTCTGGGCTAATTGTTCAGCCTGCT
>CAVIWQ010000011.1:0-23459 GCA_963646605.1 Bacteroidaceae bacterium | reverse complement strand
GAGGGATGACTGTGAGGAAGAACTGCTCCCTTGACGAAATGCTAACGCATTTCAAAGGATGGTTCCAGAAAAATAAATCCTTTAACATTTTTGATTATCATCAAAAATGAGGAATAACAATGATGAGAAATAACAGAGAAAATACTGAAAAGAAAAAAATCCGCCCCGTTAAGAGGCGGATTTTTTAGATTTTATTCTTCAGTTGCCTGTGTTTTGTTCGTAAACTTTTCCGTTAAAGTTTGGAACAATACATACAACATTGGAATTAACAACAAGCCAACGGCTGTACCGAGCAACATTCCGTAGAAAACAGGAACACCAATTGCAATACGGCTGTTTGCACCCGCACCACTGGCCACAACCATCGGCAATACACCCAAAATAAAGGTGAACGCTGTCATCAATACCGCACGAAATCTTTCTTTTAAGCCAATCAAAGCAGCTTTGTTAATCGATGATCCGCGCTCACGCTCTTCTTTTGAAAATTCTACAATCAAAATAGCGTTTTTGGCAGACAAACCAACCAACAAAACCAAACCCAATTGAGCATAAATAGACAACGGCAAACTATGAATGAACAAGCCCAGCAAAGCACCGACCATAGCTACGGAAACCGAAGCCAAAACCGGAATTGGAGTTGTCCAACTTTCATACTGAGCAACCAAGAACAAATAAGCAAAGGTAATAGCCAGCAAAATAATGCTGCCGATAGTTCCCTGATTGGCTTTTTCCTGATAGCTCATACCAGACCAGTCATAGCTGTAACCTTTAGGCAAAGTTGTTTCGGCCAATTTTTCCAATCCAGCCATAGCTTCACCGGTACTAACTCCCGGACGGGCAATGGCCGTAATGGCTGCAGACGGATATTGGTTATAACGTGTAACGGCACGCGGTCCTAAAATTTTCTTCAATGAAATCATACCGCCCAATGGAACCATATTTCCTTCATTGTTTTGAACATAGAGATCGTTAATGCTGTTAATATCTTTACGATACGGCCAATCAGCCTGAACAACAACTTTATTAACCTGTGTACCAAAGTTAACGTCATTGATGTAAGACGAACCCAAATATTGTCCCAAAGCACTGTAAACATTACCAACAGATGTTTTCATTGCTTCGGCTTTTTCGCGGTTTACGTCAACAAAAATTTGCGGTGTTTGCGCATTATAGGTTGAGAACGCATACAAAACATAAGGCGAATGCATCATATTTCCAAGCATCTGCTTGAGAGCTGCATCCAGTTTTTGAGGATCGCTGCTGTCCAAAGCCTGCAGGCGGAAATCCATACCGCTGCTGTTGCCCAATCCCATAATCGCCGGCATTTCAAACAAGTTGACTTCGGCTTCCGGCGTTGTTTTGGCTATTTCTGCGCGGAACTTATTCAAAATATTGGTTGAAAGCAATGTTTTGTCCGAACGTTCATTCCATGGTTTGAGAATTACAACCATAAACGAAACGTTTTCACCCGCACCGCCAATCATGCTGACGCCTGAAATATTCATAACGTGGCTGACACCGGGTTCATCTTTTGCCATTTTAGCCAAACGCTGCGTAACTGCTTGAGTGCGTTCACGCGAAGCGCCTTCCGGCAGTTGAATATCAACCATGAAAACACCTTGGTCTTCATCAGGAATAAAACTGCTTTGGCTCAAATGCATCAAGCCGAAAATTCCGGCAATAATCAAAAGCAAAATTGTAGCAATCACGCTGATTTTACGGCTGACAATGGCAACAACGCCGACATAACGGTCGCGTGATTTTTCGATGATTTTCGAAAACCAGAACAACGGACCGCTTGTGCGGGTTTTGAGCGGACGCAGAATGGTCGCGCACAAAGCCGGAGACAAAGTCAACGCATTCAAAGACGAAAAAGCGACAGAAGTTGAAATAGCAACCGCGAATTGTTGATAAATTTTACCGGTAATACCGCCCATAAAAGCAATAGGAACGAAAATTGCCAACAAAACCAAAGTCGTAGCTATAACGGCACCCGAAACTTGTTCCATAGCTTTAATTGTTGCAGCTTTCGGAGCCAGTTTTTCATTTTCCATCAAGAACAATACGCGTTCAACCACAACAATCGCATCATCAACCACCAAACCGATGGCAAGCACCAACCCGAACAAAGTTAAAATGTTAAGGCTGAAGCCCATGGCCTGCAAAACCATAAAAGTTGCAAATATCGAAACCGGAATGGTCAAGGACGGAACCAGCACCGAACGCCAGTCTTGCAAGAAAATGTAGCAAACAAAAATAACCAATGCAAAAGTCAAGACCAAAGTCATAACCACTTCTTCAATTGATGATTTAATATAGTCTGTCGCATTATAGGCAATAACCAGCTCAAAATCGTCAGGATACATAGATTCCAAACGTTTCATTTCTGTTTGCAGGTTAGACATGGCGTCAATAGCATTAGCGCCTGACAACAAGTTAATCGCAATAGCAACAGACGGAGCGCCGTCAAATTGAGATTTTGCACGATAATCTTCTTCGCCGATTTCAATTCGGGCTACGTCTTTTAAGCGAACCAAGCCCCCTTCTTCATTAGTGCGAACAATAATGTTGCCAAAATCTTCAACCGTATTCAAACGTCCGGTCGATTGCAAAGTATAAACCATTTGCTGTGTGCCGTCCCCAGGCATTGCACCTACTTTACCCAAAGAAGGCTGAATGTTTTGTCCGCTGATAGCGGCAGAAATCGAGGATATCGGCAATTTAAGCGCTGTGATTTTATCAGCGTCAAGCCAAACACGCATACTCAAAGCCGCTGCATAAACATTAACTTCGCCGACGCCGTTAACCTTTAACAGATTCTTTTTAATACTGTTTTGAACATAGTCGCTCAGCTGAAGCTCAGACATTGTTCCTTTTGGTGAACGAGCTGTTAAAAAGCCCAAAATATCACTTGAACGGCGGGATACGGTAATACCTTGCTGCTGCACTTCTGCCGGCAGTTTGGACAACGCCTGCTGCACGCGGTTTTGAGTTTTAACCTGAGCCATATCCGGATTTGTGCCTACCTTAAAAGTAACGGTCAAATCATAACTTCCGGCTGAGTCGGACGTTGAATCCATATATAACATATCTTCCACGCCGTTGATAGCCTCTTCCAGCGGAATACCTACCGTGTTGGCAATAACTTCGGCGCTGGCTCCGGGGTAAGTTGCCGAAACAACGATTGTCGGCGGCGTAACCTCAGGATACAAAGAAATCGGCAATGAGAACAACGAAATTGCACCGGCCAAAGTCAGCACAATCGAAATTACCATTGCAAAACGAGGGCGTTCAATAAAAATTCTTGAAAACATTTTTTATTTTTCCTCTACATTAACATTTTCGGCGCGGACTTTGGTGCCGTCTGAAACTTTTTGAAGTCCTTGAACAATAATTCTGTCACCGGCCTTCAAACCGAGTTTGGCAATTTGACGATCACCCATAACTTCACCCAAAGCAACGCGGCGCTGCTCTACAATACCGTCATCATTAACAACCATAACATAGTTGCCGTGCTCATCTTGTCCAACAGAAGCCTGAGAAATAACAATAGCTTGCTGCGGAGCACCGGAATCGATATTCATATTAACATAGCTGCCCGGAACCAAAATGCCGTCATCATTGCTGAATTCACCATAAACAGCGATTGTCGCCGTATTGGTATCAATAGTGTTGTCAATAAATTCACTGGTTGAAGTCATACGGACAACTTTGCCGTTCGGCAGTTCAACTCTGGTGTTTACACGGCCGTTTTTGATTGTGCTTTGTAAAAAGTCTGTCATTTGCTTGTCAGTAATCGAAAAAGTGATTCTAATCGGATTAACCTGAACAAGAGTTGCCAAAACACCGCTGGAAGTGCTTACAAAATTGCCTTCCGTAACTTTTGCTTTACCGATTTTACCGGAAAAAGGAGCCTTAATTTCGGCATAGCCCAAATCAATTTCAGCCAATTTATAATTAGCTTCGGCCTGTTTTACAGCTGCACGTGCTTGAAGCAAGCTGGAATAAGCTTCGTCCAATTTGGCTTCTGAAGCATATTTTTGCTGATTCAACGATTTTTGACGATAATAATCTTTTTCGATTTTTGTCAGGCTGGCTTTTGCAGAATCAAGTTCGGCCTTGCGCAAATCGGCTGTTGCTTGATATTTGGCTTTTTCAATTACAAAAAGCACATCTCCGGCATTGACCATAGAACCTTCTTTGAACGTAACTTTTTCCAAATATCCGCTGACTTGCGGCTGCAAGCTTACAGAATTGATAGCTTCCACATGTCCGATTACGCTTTGGTATGGAGTAACATCCTGTTCTTTAACGGTTTCTACCAAAACAAAAGGCTCTGAAGCCATACCTGCCGCCCCCATCATACTCTGCGGAGTAAGACGTGTTTTGAGAAACCAGCCGGCTGATATGCAAAGCGCTATCAAAACCACCTGCCTCAAAATCCTGCGGTTGCTCATTTTTCCTACTTTCATTTTATTTTTCCTCTCTTTTAAGCCAGTCTAATATGATATCCAAAACACATATAAAATTTTTCGACAAACTGAACTCTTTGTTACAATCCGCGACATAGGTATCCAAAGCGCCGCGCCATGAATTGGCAATCATCCATGCAAATTCACGAACATCGGCCGATTGGGATATTTCTCCTTTTTTCTGCGCTGAGGTCAGAGCATTGAGCACTGTTGTCATATGAAAATTGCGGATTTCGCCCAATTTGGCAATCACCCGATTAAAAATTTCATCGCTCCACTCTACCTGCATCGTCGCAAAAAAGATAAATTTTTGCAAATTGGGATTAGACTCAACATATTGAGCCTCTTTCAAAAAGAACTCTCTCAATTCCGCAAGTGTTTCTGGAAGATGTTGTTTTTCACCGAGCCTTTTGCATTTTTCCTGCAAATGGCGTTTTATCAAATCAACCAAAAGATCAGTTTTGTCTTTAAAATGCCAATAAACAGCGCCTTTGGTCATACCAATGCGGGCTGAAATATCGCCGAACGATGTTTTGGAAAAACCTTTTTCATAAAAACAATCCAAAGCAGACTGCAAAATCTGCGTTTTGGTGTCTTCGGTTTCTTCTTTGGTTTTGCGAACCATTTTATCCTCTAATATTCATACATTCAGGTAGGTATGTATATTAAAAATAAGAAAAATACAAGCAAAAAAAATAAAATTCGACAAATTTTTCGTGCTTTTAAACTATCTAAACCCCAAAAGAAAACAACCTTATTTTAGCCTTATATTAACTTGACAAAATTTTCGTCACAACATACAATGCATATATACAATAAGATAAGGAAAACGCCCATGTTTTCGAAAAAACGCCTTTATCAAGATATTCATCAAGTTTGTTCCCTTGCCGATGCGGTATATGGCTCTTACACCGAACTTCACAAATACGATAAAAACGGCAGCCCCGTAAAATTGCTTGAATTTATCAACAATGCCCAAAAACTTATGGGAGAAAAAGCCGCTTACTATTTATATGTCGGCGGCATTTTACGCCAACAGATGGGCGGAAATTATGACTTTTGTTTTCCTTCAGATGTGGCGGAAGGCGGCGGCATTACAGTTAATCAACTAGGCATAAAAGACGGAAAAGACTACCGGCTTGTTTTGTTTTTTGACGACAAAACCCTGCAAGACCGCCACAATATATACCATGAACTCGGACATTTGATGCAATATCGTTTCAATATGTTCAACCACAAAGATATTCGTCAAATATATAATTTTATGGACAAGGGAATAAATGCTAAAAAAACATCTTTCGGAAATTTAACCAAACGTTTTATCAGTGCAAACAATTACCAGCTGCATCTATACGAAACACACGCCAATGCTTTTGCAACCGCCTGCATGCTTTTGCGCTGTCAAAACCTAAAAGAATTGCGCCGTCAAAGTTTAGATTGTTATTTGAGAGCCGGAAATATATTTTTTGAAGGTGTACGCGATCCGCAAAAAATATATCCGGCTATGAAATATTATTCTGCCCTCCCCGTTCAAAAAGCAATAATCCGTGAAGTCAACAACTGGTTTAAAAGCGGAGAAATCAGCAAATATAAAAACAAGAACGGAGATATTGATTTTGACGCTTTAGCTTTTAAAGCACGCGAAATCACATTAAAATATGCATACTCTCCGCGTACATTCAGTCAATTTCTAAAACAAAAAATATTTGCCTCGCACCCATCGTCTGAACAGGGATGGAGGCATTCGGTTCCTGAAGCGGCATTGCTCTGGCTGACCAGAAAACTTTATAATCCGGATCAAGACAGTTTGGATCAGCGGACAAAGCTCCATGAACAAATAGATTTGCAGCGCTGTTGTCCGGCTTTTAGACCTTTGCCCGAAAAAGACGAAGCCGCAAAATTGATTAATTTATGCTGCCGAATAGACAATGCCGTTATAGAACTGCATAATTGCTGCGAAGCTATCGATATAGAAATTGAAGACCATGACGAATTTGATTTGAATCATGCCATTTCAGCCGGACATCTGCCGGACAGCGTTGTTGAAACTGTTGAAAAACGCTTGACAGCCGAGTACGGAATTTCAGAAAAAGAAGCTCAGGTTCTATTAAAACCTTATCAAGATAATATAAACAAAATTTTAAGCGAAGAATATGACACTAATGCCGTTTTGGGCATTATGGATTGTATGAACACAACAAACGGCCGTAATCAGGTTTGGGAAATGTACTATCAAAGATTGGCAGATCCTGAAGCTGAAATTGCACCTTTAGATATTATCGAAAAGCAAGAAAAGCCATCGAAAAAAGAAATACTAAAAGAAGAAGCCAAATGTTTTAAGGATATACGCAACATCATAACCAACACTTTGCGCCAAAGCGTTCCTAATTCGGAAAAAACTGCTTTTTCTGAAGTACAGCGTTTTGTTATAGATAATATAGCCGCTGAAGCATTTTACCAAAACAGTAGAGCCATCAGCAAACAAGCCTTGAATTTTGCTCAACAAAAAATCCCGCAGCTCAAAAAACAACAGCCCGCTCAGCATTTTTGTGATGAAATAGACAAACTTTATTGCTTGTATTTTACAAAACCCGACATTTTTGTTCAAACTGTTCGAAAATATCGCAAAGATTTGTACCATAGCTGCGGTCTGTCAGATAAAAAAATGATCATAAACCGCAACACTTTTGAGCGCTAAATTTATTTTGAATTTATTTTTTACTGTGTTATAATCACGCTGTAAAAGACAGGAGTTCCGATTATGAAAAACGAAGAAATCGCTCAAAAACTTGAAAAATTGTCAAAACTGTACATGCAGCTTAAAGCTTTGCGTGAAGCTCAAGGCGACGATTTCAGCCAAGAAGATGAAGATTTGCTGTCAAATGCCGAACTTTTGGAAGAAGCGCTCAAAAACTATATGTATCAATTCGGACTGTCTATATACCGCAACAAAAAAGGAAAACGCTTTTTCAAAAAATTTATTCATGATGAAGACGAAGTTCGCGGTTTTGATGAATTGGATAATCAGTGTTTTGAGTTTCAGGAAGCTGAACCGAGCTTTTTGCAGCGTTTGTTGGAATATAAACCGGCAGACCGAATTTTAATGACCAAAGATATTGAAAACACCGTTGAAGAACTTTATCAAAAAGATCAACAAATGATTGATATTTTTGATGAACTTATCAATGAAGAAGCCGAACGCTGCGTGCAGGCAATAAAAGAAACCGAAATCGAAGCTAATATTGAAAAAACTTTTGATATTCAGCATGAAATCGATACCCCGCAAATCAATATTGAAATTGATGCTCCGGCTATTGAACTCTCCGAAATCGAAAAAGACATCAAACAAACTGCTCCTGCTCCTCGAAAAACGGTTATCAAACAGGTTTAAAATTCTCAGAAAAATCAGGAAAAAGCTAAAAAACCGGTTAAAATTATTCCTAAAGTTCATGATACTTATGATTGCGGCACTGAAAATGTTGATGAAGAACCGTTGCAAACTCAAACAACGCCGATTAAGCCTCACCGCATACAACATGAGGTTAAGGACAACAGCAACGACAGATAGTATTTTATTGTTAAAATATTTATTTTAGCCAGCCACGCATTTTTTAATTGGAATGTATAAATTTCCAATAAAATTTGTTATATACACCCAGTCAGGTGTTCTATCATTGCTCGTTGGTAAAAAAATTTTTTCTTCTTTAATTTTTGACTTTATACACATAACTGAAAACGAATACTTTTCAGCTAGAAGTTTATTTAATATAGAACAAAAAAATAAACCTATCTCTTTATTTATTTCAAACTTAGGCAATAAAATATTAACATGTCCATGTGACACGGCATAAAAATTGTTTTCTTGATAATAAGTTTTCCCGAACATATCAACAGTTAAACATTTTCCATTAAAAATTTCACTAATTCCATCTCCATCTTTTATATTAACAACAATTCCGTTACCTACATTTTCTGTACGAGAATCATCTTGGGTTATATTGGTTTTACCATCTTTATGTATAAGCATATTTGCACAAGCCAGAGCAAATATTTCTTTGTCAAACTCTACTCCGAATAAATGTTCCGATTTTATTTTTTTAACAGCTTTTTCATTTTGTACACCACCAACTTTTTGAATCATATTACTCATAGATTTCGTTAAAAATCCACCGCTTCCGCATGCCGCATCTAAAACTCTGTTTTTATAACTTGTTCCAGTAATACGATATATTAATGATGTTATGTGTTCAGGAGTAAATACTTGTCCTTACTGAGCTTTAGCTTTATAGCGATTGAATTCATTGAAGAAAATCGCCATAACATCTTCACCTTGCCAATAATCTGAATTTATATTACTGGAAATAGCATCGACACAATCAATAAAATCATCTATTGTCGCCTTCCAGTCAAAGACCAGAAGGCGTGCATATTTTTTAGTCTTTACACAGACGTTTACGGAGAGGTTTCCACACCTCGGACAGGTCATCAATCCTATCCGTTGTTGAATTTTAAGGAAATAAAAAGCAAGTCAATTCAATGTAAATTTATATATCCGTTTCTTTTACGGGTTTACAGCCGCAATAGCGCTGATTGTACAGTTCTAACTCTTTAATCAGTTGCAAACGTCGGTCTTGCATCCCGCCTTTACGCGCCTCGATTTCCAAATAAGGTATATTTGTTGCTTTTGCCGCTCTTTGAGCTGCTCTATTTACCTGATTCAAATCTTTCCAGCGTGACGCTCCCAAAACCGAAGCCACTGCGTCAAAACCGTTTTCTTTGGCATATTCCATTACACGTTTTAGCCGCATTTCAAAACATATATCACAGCGCCTGCCCCGTTCAGGTTCATTTTCCAACCCTTTGGTCAATGTACACCAGCGTTCGTTGTCATACTCCAACTCAATAAAAGGAACATTATACTTTTGGCACAGACGCAAGTTTTCATCACGACGCTTTTCGTATTCGGCATAGGGACGAATGTTCGGATTATAAAAAACGACTGTAAAATCGGCTTTATCTTGCGCCATTTTTTCAATTACAGCACAAGAACAAGGCGCACAGCATGACAACAACAAAAATTTCATATTTAATCTCCACATTCACAATAGCAAGAAACAAAAATAAAAACAACCCTCGAAAAAGCGGCTATAAGCAAATTGAAAGTTTTAAAATGAAAAAAAGCAGGAAGGTCTTTCCTTACTGCTTTTTTTATAGATAATCTTAAACACCAAACAAATAAGCAAGAACTTCTGCCAAGTTTGGAAAAACTGCAACTGAAGAACCGCTGAAGCGATCCTGAAGTTCATAGCGCTGCTCTGCAGGCAAATAAACTAAAGTGTCAAACTCTGTTTCTCCCAAAACAATCTGTTCGGAAGAAGCTTTTTCTTTGTTTGCCTTAACAACATCGGTAAAATACCCAGGCTGTCCTTTCACATTCAAAGCATAGAGCTCAGCACTGTCGCTGCAAATGCCATTGAGCTGTTGTGCCAAAGTATAAAACTCATCAGGAAGAACCAGCTTTTTGGCAATCTTCTTGCGAATGTAGTTCAACACACCGGCATTAACAACAATACCACAGGTAATACCTTCTTTGCGCTTGATTTGCTCAATAACTGCACGCAAATCTTTTGTTTTTGTATTCATAAAGGAAATAATTAATGATTAATAATCGTTTTTGTGGCGTTATTATTAATCATTATTATTTTTATGTCAAGCTTTTTGTCAAAAAATTCACAAAAACATATATTCAATCGGCTGCACTATTGTATCAAATGAGGCAACAGCAGCATCTTTTATTTTATCGCGCAATTGATATTGCTGGGTTTGGCAGTCATAAACCAAATAGTCAAAATCCGTTTCGCCCAAAACGCAAACTGTTTCATAATCATCACGGTCTAGAGCCTCATTCATTCGGATAATATCTTTGAAATTTCTATTATCTCCCAAAGGCATAACCGCATAAATTTCAGCTTTATCACTTTTCAAACCATTAGCGTATTTTACCATCGAAAAATATTCATCCGGCAAAACGGCCATTCCTTCAGCCTGCAAATATTTTCTGGCATCAATGTTATGATACACATTAACGCGCCCTCCGGCCACAACTTCACCGGATTTTTGCAGCTTTTCGATTAAATTTTTCACTGGTAACCTCCGCGGGCAATGTCGGTATATGTTAGACGATTGGTATAATCTTCTCGGCGCGCCGCTGTATAGCTGACTGTACCGGCTTGCAAATAAACCGTTCTATCTTTTGTATCTTTCAGATTAACCATACGGTAAACATTGCCATCTTTATCGTATGTATCTGCGGCATGTTCAAACTCTTTATGGTTCTTCTCATCAGGAAAATCAACAACAGCCGTAAAGTTTTCAAAATCATCAATTTTAATGGCATTTTTACCAAGAGCCGCTGCATCTTGAACATAAACTTTGTGATGAACTGAGAGTTTTGGAATAACACCGTCATATTTATTTACATCAAGAGTAACCGTTCCTTTGGTTTTAATTTGCGTCAGCAAATCTTTTATATATTTGGAGCTGACGCCTTTTGACTCTAACAGTGACTTCAAACTGTCCATTTTCTTTTTGTCTTTTCCAAATTCACGCCAAAATTTAATACGTGCGCCTTCATCACATTTATCATTCAAACTCTTGAAAGAAACTTTTTGTAAATCTGCCGGAGCTTTACCATTGTTTTTTTCCTTATAAAGAATATGCCCCACATCTGAAATAGTCAGATTTTCAACTACTTCTTGCGGAATCCGCTGATGTTTGACAGCTTGTTGCAAATCTGGAATAAGGTGCGACATATTTTGACTTAAAGACATAGCCTGCACCGCCGGATTTTTTGACCAGTCATAATCAGCCGGCAATTTTCCGCTGCCGATAACTTCTGTCGGCGATTGATTATGCGGATCGGCAAATTTTACATACTCGCTTGAATAGCCTTCTCCGCTGTTGGTAGATAATAAGTTAGGCATGGTAAATTCGCCTTCAAAAGCTCCTCGAACCACCAACTGAACGTTATTATCCGTTTTCACTTCGGGAATTTTCTCTATTTTGCGGCCATACTGCTGCAAAATTTTGTTATATGTCTTCATTTTTTCATCAGTTGTATCTCTTTTGAAATCTTCAAGAATAACATCAAGAACCCGACGTTTCATTTTCTGACATGTTTTTTTCAAAACGTCAGGACCATTTCGGCTGTCAAATTCTTTAATATTCATACCTAATTTTTTCTTCAGAAGATAACTGTAGTTTCTGGTTTCTTTAAAAAGTTTTTGACATAACTCATAGCTGCTTTGATCATCTTCATGATATGATAAAAGTGTATCCAGCATTTTAATATTTAAAACATCTGTGGCCGAAAGAACATCAGAGCGGGAACTTTGTCTTTCACCTTCGTTGGAACGAACAGGAGCCATACCGCGTATTTCACTGCCGCCGGCGCGAACGGCAGTAGCGCTTATTCTTATTCTTTGGCGTTTTCTTTTAGGAGCTTCTTCAGCAGATTTTTCATTATCATAAACATTTCCGGTCATGTCAATCACACCTCTTATATTTTTGTCTAAAATTAGACTAACACAGTTTATATGATAATACAATTATAAAAATTAAAATTTTCTTGATTATAATGTCGGAACAATACATAATTCGGCTAAAACAAACAGAAGGATAAATAATGAGAGTATTAGTCGGATTAAGCGGCGGCGTTGATTCTGCCGCAACAGCATGGCTTATGAAACAAGCCGGACATGAAGTTATCGGCGCAACTATGTCTATTTGGGATAAAAACACCAATTTTCATGGTAACAGCAGCGCCGATTCCTGTTTTTCACCGCACGAAGAACAAGATATTGAAGCCGCGCGCGCCATTTGCAAAAAACTTGATATACCTTACCATGTTTTTGACTGTTCGGAAGAATATAAAAAAATTGTCCTTCACAATTTCAAAACTGAATATATGAGCGGACGCACGCCCAATCCTTGCGTTTGGTGCAATGCCACCATCAAATTCGACGCTCTGCCCCGCACTGCTGCCGCTCAAGGTCTTGTTTTTGACAAATTTGCAACCGGACACTACGCCCGTTTGGAGTTTGATGAAAATTCGGGACGCTACCGCATAAGACGTGGCATTGATCCCAAAAAAGATCAGTCTTATTTTTTATACCGCCTGAAACAAGAACAATTAGCGCGCATTTTGCTGCCGCTTGGCGGATATGCAAAAAATGAAGTCCGCAATTTTGCCCGTATGGCAGGGCTTGACGTTGCCGACAAGCCTGATAGTCAGGACTTTTATTCCGGCGATATTAACGACATTTTGCAAAATGAACCGCGCGTTGGAAACTTTGTAGATAAAAACGGAAAAATTTTAGGTCAGCATCAGGGGTTTTGGCATTATACTGTCGGACAGCGCCGCGGTATGGGTATTTCGGCAGAAAAACCATTGTATGTAGTTAGTATCAATCAGGAAAAAAATGAAGTGGTTTTAGGTTTTGCAGATGATACCGTACAAAGCGAACTGACCTGCGCCAATCTGTCATGGCTTTCGATTTCCGGTATTGCAGAACCGAAACATGTGCTTGCCCGAATTCGCTCCAGCCAAACTCCGACACCGGCTTTGGTAACTCCGCTTGAAAACAATGAATTAAAAGTGGAATTTGAAAATATGCAAAAAGCCGTCGCCCCCGGACAGTCGGTTGTGTTCTATGACGATGATATTGTTTTAGGCGGCGGAATTATAAAAAAATAAATCAGCGCATTTTTTCTTTGATTATATCTACTGTCAAAATTTGCGGTAAAATAATATAATTGCCTTTTCCGGCATAATAGACATACAGAGGCACACTGCTGCGGCCAAAAGCCGCAAGCGCCTCTGTTATATTTTTATTTTGCGTTGTCCAGTCAGCTTTAAACAAGTGTATTTTTTTCTCTTTGACAAGCTGAGCAAAACTGTCGCTGTTCAACACAACCTTTTCATTGGCAAGACAGGTTAAGCACCACTTGGCTGTAAAATCAACAAAAACTTTTCCCCCGTTTTCAACCAGCTGTTCTATTTTTTCACGATTATAGGGCTGCCAATCAGCTTTGGAAGAACTTTCCAAACCAAACAAAATCCACAACAGCCATAAAGCCGTCATAAACATAGGCACAGCAAAAAAACGTTTAAGCCACAACATCCATTTTCCGGGGCGCGGTAAAATGCGCTGCATAAATTTCGGAAAAAGCTCAGCCATAAAAAACGGCATAGCATAACCAATACCCAAGGCTACAAACACACCGTAAAATTCATATCCCGAAATATCGGAAGTAAGCGACCAGCCGACAGCCGCCCCCATAAAAGGAGCCGCGCAGGGGCTGGCTATCAAAACCGCCAAAAATCCCGTCAAAAAAGCTCCGGCAGGCATTTTTTTCCATGCAAAATTAACTTTAAGCACATCCAAAAACATAAATGCCAAAAGCAAAAAAACTATTGCCATAAACGCCACAAAATAAGGAGATTGGAGCTGGAATCCCCATCCCAAAGCCTGCCCTCTCGACTTTAGAAACTGCAAAACTGCAGACATAATGACAAAACATAAAACAACCCCTGAAAAATAAGCCCATGCATCGGCTTTTCTGCGGAAATTTTCTTTTTGCTGCATCAGCCCGATAACTTTTATAAATAACACAGGAAAAACACAGGGCATTAAATTGAGTATCAAACCTCCGACAAAAGCCAGCAATGCTGCTTTCAGCCACATCGGCAAAGCCGAAGCATCTTGCTTTTGATTTGTTTCAATCGGAGAAATATTTTTCTTTACAAAAGCTTCCGGTATCAATTCAAAATGCAATTTTTCGGGAATGCACTCATTTCCGCAAGCCATCCAGAAAACATCCAAAGCCGGTGTCATTCCGTGAGATTTTTGCAAAACAGCACGATATAGCCCTTCTGTTTTATATACATTAAGTCCAAACCCCTGATAAAGAATATCCTCGCCGTCGCTCCATTCTTCAGAAGCCAGCTTATAACTGCCCAAATCCCATTCAGCTTTTGCGGGCAAACCGAATTCCCCAGGTTGATGAGAATGAAAATACCATCCTTTTTTAGGAGTTATCTTCAATTCCACTGTTATGCTGTTATCGGAATCGTGAGCAAAAAATTCCGCAAAACCATGTGCAGTTTGCTGCCTTATGGCAGTGGCATCGGTCGCAAACAAACAAAGACATAAAACGAAGAAGGCTATTTTTTTCATATTTATTTTTTTACCATAATAACAAAATTATAATATGCGGCGACAATAACGCTGAATGCTTTAATCAAAGACAATATGCCAAAGGCCACAGCCATCGGCGCAAACCAATTTGGCATCAAGCACAATAAAACCATTACGACCAAAGTTTCTGATCCCTGAGCTATACCTCCGAGATAAAAAGGTGAATTGTCCAAATTCAGTTCCTGTTCCGAATTAAGTTTGTAAGCCACAACCGAATAAGCCAGCATTGAGCAAGCCGCCGCAGCAAAACTGAACATCAAAAAGCAAGCGGCAACGGCATTGTCTGTATTGCCGAGCGAAAAACCCCATAAAACACCGGCATAAAAAATATAATCAAGCGTTGTATCCAAAAAAACGCCGAAATTCGTCACTTTGGTGGCACGGGCTATTGCACCGTCAACCCCGTCGCAAAATCTGTTCAGCAATATGGCAAACAAAGCCCAGCCATACATTTCCAACGCCAAAAAATTAACGGCAAAAAAGCCTATAAAAAATCCGGTCCAGCTGACCCAATTGGCTTTTATCCCGATTTTACTTAATTTTTCTCCCCATACATTAAAAAAATTATAAAAGCGTCCGTAAGCCATGCGCCAGATTTTATTGCTGGCTTTCCAAAATGCCCACAATGCAGCTATTGTTTTCACGCTCAATACTTCTTTTGCTTTCTTCCAAAATTCTAAGCATTTCGGCTTAAAATTTTGCCAAAACTTTATAACTTTTTGCTTGAGAATTTGTAAATATTCTTTCATAATATGTTGCCTTTCAATAAATGACTGCTATTAATATATATAGTTTCTAAAAATAAAATAATTACTAATTTTTTACGGTGCAATTATAATGCGTATATTAAAATATTTTTCCATATTTTTGTTTTTGGCTGCAATTGTGTGGTATTTATCTGGATACAAAAAAAGCTACCAACTTTTAACCGGCGAAACTTTCGGAACTTATTATACCATTAAGGTTCGTTCTGCAAAAGAAAACAATCTGCTGCAAAAAATGGTAAAACAGGAATTTTCCGACATCAACTCTGAGATGTCCGTTTTTGATATGAACTCTGAAATATCGGAAATCAACCGTACCCCGTCTGGACAATGGATAGCCTTATCAGCCGATATGAGCGCATTATTGAAAAATGCATATCAAATTTATCAAATGAGCGGAGGCGCTTTTGATCCGACAACCGGACGTTTGGTTGATTTATGGGGATTCGGAACGACCGGAAGCATCCAAAAAATACCAGATGACGCTGAAATTCAAAAAACTTTGGCCACAACCGGATTTGACAAAATTCAGTTCAGTGCCGATTTTTCCCGTCTGCGCAAAAAATACGCCGAAACAACATTGAATTTATCGGCAATTGCTAAAGGTTATGCCGTTGACCGAACCGTTTCTTTATTGAAAGCGGAAAGATATAAAAATTTCATTGTTGAAATCGGAGGCGAAGTATACGCTCTCGGTGTCAGAAACGAAGGTGCAAAAGGCTGGAACATCGGCATTGCCGACCCGTCGGGCGAAGATGGAGCAAATTTGGCCGTAGTCACCTTAAAAAATTATGCGGTTGCCACTTCCGGAGATTATAATAATTTCTTTTATATCAACAACAAAAAATATTCTCATACCATAAACCCAAAAACAGGCTATCCCGTTGAAAACAATTTGATTTCGGTTACCGTTTTCAATAAAAGCTGCATGACGGCCGACGGATTGGCAACGGCAATTATGTCTATGGGAGAAAGCAAAGCTGCCAACTTTATCAGCAGTAACAAACTGGCTGTTATTATGTTTGTTAAAGATGAAAACGGAAGCATTTCGCCGATAATTTCAGATGCAGCGCAAAAACTTTTAAAACAATGACAGAAATAGCGCATCCAGCAAAGGTTATCGCCGTTGAAACAACAAAAATAACTCTGCAGCTGACCTCTGAAAACTGTTGTCATAACTGTGCTTTACAAAACGTCTGCGGTTCGGGCGAAACATCTGAACGCATAATAACATTTCATGATGAGAATGCAGAAAAAAACTTTTATATCGGACAAAATGTTGAAGTTATACTAAGTTCAAAACAAATAACCCAAGCTGCCGTTTACGGATATATATTTCCTTTGCTGTTGGTTTTGTTCTTTTTGTTTGTGCCGTATTTTCTGACAAGCAATGAAACTCTTGCAGCACTTTTGTCTTTAGCTGTTATTCCGGTTTATTATTCCCTGCTCTGGCTGTTTCGTAAAAAAATAAAAAAAACATTGCAAATAAGCATAAGACAAATAAAAAAAACTCTTTAAATAGCAATAAAATATGTTACTTTAATTTTATCATTTTTATTTAATCGGGAAAAATGCCGGATATGATATTTTATAATATTTTCATTGTGTCAGCTCTGGCAACAGTAGCTGCAATCGTTTTATATTTCACTGCCAAAAAATTTAAGGTTAAAGAAAACCCCTTGGTTGAAGAAATAGCTTCACTGCTCCCGCAAGCCAATTGCGGAGCCTGCGGAAGCGCCGGCTGCCACGCTTTTGCGCAAAGGTGCGCCGCAGCTTCATCACAAGAAGAATTCCGCAAACTCTACTGTCCGGTCGGAGGTCAAAAAGTTATGGCTGGAATTGCCGCCCAAAAAGGCTATACCATTACCGAACACGAACCCAGCACGGCTGTTTTGCTTTGCAACGGCAGTTGCCAAAAAGCCCCCGACAAAGTGCAATATATCGGTTTGCACAGTTGCAGTCTGGCTTCGCGTGCTTTTGTCGGAAATACAGGCTGTCCCAACGGCTGCTTGAGGCTCGGCGACTGTGTTCGAAATTGCCCCTTCGGCGCAATAGAAATAAACGAGCAAACCGGACTTCCTTCTGTAAACCCTGATAAATGCACGTCTTGCGGAACCTGTGTCCGCGTATGTCCGCGCGGATTGTTTGAAATCAGACCGTTGGGAAAAAACGGCGCAAGAGTTTATGTGGCCTGTAAAAACACACAAAAAGGCGCCGTTGCGCGCAAGAACTGTCTGGCTGCCTGTATTGGTTGTATGAAATGCGCAAAAATTTGCCCTGATATAAAAGTTGAAAACAATCTGTCGTATATTCCGACCACCGTATCCGCCGAACGTTACGGAGCCGAACTGTCTGCGGCTTGTCCGACCGGAGCCATAGTTTATACAGGAGATAAGCATGAGTAAAATAAAAACTTTTTTTATGGGCGGAATTCATCCGGAAAAACACAAAATTTCTTCAGAAAAAGCCATTATAAACGCCGATATTCCTGAAATTGCGGTTATTCCGGTTAAACAGCACATTGGCGCGCCCGCAAAAATTTTGGTAAAAAAAGGCGATAAAGTAAAAGTCGGCACCCTTCTTGCCGACGCTGACGGAATTGTTTCAGCCGATGTTCATTCTTCTGTTTCGGGAGAAGTGATAAAAATCGAAAATTCAGAAACCAACACCGGCTTTTTGGAACAGATGATAACAATCAAAACTGAAGGAGATGAATGGGAAGACGGAATTGACCGAACACCTGAAATTATCCGTGAAATTTCCGCTTCGTCCGAAGAAATCATAAATATTATCCGCAGTGCCGGTATTGTCGGTATGGGAGGCGCCGGATATCCGACACCGATAAAAATTACTGTTCCCGAAAATAAAAAAGTGGATTGTCTTATTTTGAACGGCATTGAATGCGAACCTTATTTGACGGCCGATGACCGCTTAATGCAGGAATGTGCCGAACAAATCGTCATTGGCGCCAAGATTCTCAATAAAGCTCTTGGTATTCAAAAAGCAGTTATTGCCGTTGATGAAAACAAACCTGCCGCCATCGAAGCATTGCGCAACGTTACCCGCGGGTATGTCGGCGTTAATGTTGAGGTATGCGCTACAAAATATCCTCAGGGAGCCGAAAAACAACTTATTGCAGCCATAACCGGACGCAAGGTTCCTCCGGGGTGTCTGCCTGTTGACGTCGGCTGCGTTGTTCAAAATGTAGGAACAGCTTTTGCCGTTTATGAAGCCGTGCAAAAACACAAACCTCTATTTGAGCGTATTGTCACCGTTAGCGGCGACGCTGTAAGCAATCCGATGAATTTTCGCGTACGCGTAGGAACTTCTGCTTCACTTTTGGTTGAAAAAGCAGGAGTTTCCGAAAACATCGGCAAAATTATTTTCGGCGGTCCGATGATGGGCACAGCTGCCACCAATTTAAATGCGCCGATAACCAAAACCACATCCGGTGTTTTGCTCTTGCGGGAAGAAAGCGCCGCCATGCCTGAAACGACAGCCTGCATTCGCTGTGCAACTTGCGTTGATGTCTGCCCTCAAGGACTTGAACCTTTTGCCATTTGCAATTTTGTGCGCAACGGAGAATATTCTGAAGCCAAAAAAATTCATGTTTTAGATTGTATTGAATGCGGATGCTGCTCCTATTCTTGTCCAGCGCATATTCCGCTGCTTGACTATTGCAAACTTGCAAAATACGAAATCAGAAAGAAAAAATAGGACTTTAAAACTATGCTTAAAATTTCGACTGCCCCCCACATGTATTCATCAACAAGCACCGTTTCAATTATGCGGGATGTTATAATCGCCCTATTGCCTGCCGGCATTGCCGCTGTTATTTTCTTTGGGCTTAACGCGCTTATAACCATCATCACAGCTGCGGCCGGATGCACAGCATTGGAGTGGATATGCTGCCGTTATTTGCTAAAAACAAAACCGACGACCAATGATTTATCCGCCATTGTCACAGGATTATTGCTGGCATACAACCTTCCTTGCAATATGCCGGTTTGGATGATTCTTATCGGCTGTTTTGTGGCAATAGTTATTACAAAAATTGCTTTTGGCGGTATTGGTAAAAATTTATTCAATCCCGCTCTGGTCGGACGCGTATTTTTGTTTGTTTCTTTCCCTGTACAAATGACTTCATGGCTCAAACCGCAAATGTTTGATTTTATGAACACCGACGCAACAACTTCTGCAACAACTTTGAGTATTCTGAAACATGCCGACGCTATGACTTCGGCCACTCAATTAAACGGACAATTACCGAATTATTGGGATATGTTTATCGGAAACATCGGCGGTTCTTTGGGTGAAGTTTCAAGCCTTGCTCTGCTTTTGGGATTGTTTTATCTGTTGTGGCGGCGTGTGATTTCGTGGCATATTCCCGTCTATTTTATCGGCAGTTTTTTACTGCTAAACACAATAGACTGGCTTTTTTATGATAATCCGCAAAGCGAACCTCTTACTCAACTTTTGTCGGGCGGATTATTGCTGGGAGCCTTTTTTATGGCCACAGACTATACAACTTCACCGATGTGCAAAAGCGGAAAAATAATTTTTGCAATCGGCTGCGGCACACTGACATTTGTTATCCGCCGCTTTGGCGCATATCCTGAAGGCGTTTCTTTCGCCATTTTAATAATGAACGCATTTGTGCCTTTGATAGATAAAACTTTTAAACCGCACATTTTCGGTACAGGGAGAAAATAATATGAAACCGCTGAAATCTTCCCTTTTCAATATGATTATAGCTATGCTGGTTGTTTCAATCTGTTCGGCAACGGCTATCGGATATGTTTATCAATTGACGGAAAAACCAATTGCCGTTTCAAAAAAACAAAAAACTTTGAATGCCATAAAGGAAATGGTTGGAAATTTTGACAATAACCCTTTTGAAGAGAAAACACTGCTTTCTGACGGGCAAACCGAATTATACCCTGCCCGCCAAAACGGCATTATAACCGCAGTTGCCATAAAAACACACAGCAAAAACGGCTTTGGCGGAAAAATTGAATTAATCGTCGGAATTTCAATAGACGGAACATTGAACGGCTATAAAATAATCGAACAAAACGAAACCCCCGGACTGGGGTCTAAAATCACGGAAAATAAATTTAAAAATCAATTTTACGGACTGGACGCCCATAACAGCTCTCTCGGACTAAGCAAAGACGGCGGTGAAATCGATGCCATAACCGGCGCCACAATCAGTTCCCGCGCGGTGGTCGAAGCTGTAAGAAAAGCTATGGAAGCTTATAATCGTTTTGTAGGAGCTCAAAATGAATAACCAAAGTTTGAACAATTTTACCAAAGGAATTTTTAGAGAAAATCCTGTTTTTGTTATGATGCTCGGTATGTGTCCGACTTTGGGCGTTACCACCTCAATGGCAAACGGCATCGGCATGGGATTGGCCACGCTGTTTGTGCTGATTATGTCCAATCTTGCCATCTCGCTTGTAAAAAACTTGATTCCAGCAATGGTAAGAATCCCCTGCTATATTGTAATCATTGCTTCTTTTGTCACCATTATCAGCCTGCTTATGGAAGCTTATCTGCCCGAAATACACGCCAAACTCGGAATTTATATTCCGTTGATTGTCGTTAACTGCATTATTTTGGGACGCGCTGAAGCTTTTGCTTCTAAAAATGGGCTTTGGCAATCTTTTCTTGACGCCTTGGGCATGGGTATAGGTTTTACTTTTGCCTTATCGCTGCTGGGAGCCGTCCGTGAAATTTTAGGCGCAGGTTCAATTATGGGGTGGAATTTTATCGGCGACAACAGCTACCCTGTATTGTTGTTTATTATGCCTCCGGGAGCTTTTTTGGCTTTAGCCGGATTAATTATGTTTTTCAATAAAATCACCGGAGCAAACAAATGAATTTGACAATGCTTTTTATCTCGGCCATTTTGGTAAACAACATCATTCTTTCGCAATTTTTGGGAATATGTCCTTTTCTCGGCGTTTCAAAAAAAATATCAACAGCTGCCGGCATGGGATTGGCTGTAATGTTTGTTATGACATTGTCGGGAATAGCCACCTGGCTGGTCTATTATAAACTGCTGGTTCCGCATCATCTTGAGTTTATGAACACGGTTGTATTTATTTTGGTCATAGCCTCATTGGTGCAAATGGTCGAAATCATCATAAAAAAATCATCGCCCGCTCTCTATCGGGCATTAGGAATTTATCTGCCTCTAATCACCACCAATTGTGCGGTTTTGGGCATTGCCATCTTATCCATACAAAAAGAATACAACCTGATTTACGCTGTTTGTTTCAATTTGGCAAATGCTATGGGGTTCACTCTGGCTATAGTTCTGTTTGCCGGACTGCGCGAACGTATTAATGCAGCTGCATCCAGCTTGCCAAAAGCCATGCGGGGAGCTCCGATTGTATTGATTACTGCTGCTTTGCTTTCATTGGCATTTATGGGATTTTCGGGTATCGGAAGATAATTCAGGCTTCAAAATCTCCCCTAAACGGGGAGATTTTTTATATCTGTACTTCCGATAAAGTTTTAAGCAAATCACTTGCATTCAAAGCATTTAATTCATTTGTAAAACGCTTTTTATCATAAAACACTGTACTTCTAATTGTATTTTTATCATCAACCTGCCACACAGCTATCGCCCAATTCTGCAAGAAAAAATCGCCTTCCAAATTGTCAAAATAATCGGCATAAGCTTTTTTGAGCTGTTCGGTTTTGTTAGGATTAATATCTTTTATTCCCTTAACTTCTATATAAAGCAAAAAATTGTTTTTGAATTTGATAATAAAATCGAAATAGCTCTTTTTGACATTGAAAACATCATCTATATATTCGCCGAAAATTGTTGATGTCGGTTGATTTTTCGCCCAAATTTTAATTTTGTCGCTGTCCTCGGCAAACTTATAAATCAAATTGAAAACCGCGCGCTCAGGATTTGAGTCCAAAGGCTGGCGGTTGCCGTCAATCACATCATCTTTGTTTATATCAAACAAATATTCTCTTGAAACGCGTTCGTCAATCACACTTTTATCATACAGCTGCACATACAATTTCGGATCATAACGCTGCTCGCTGATTTTATAAACCGGCTTCATACTTCTTGATTGTGACAATATCTGGCTTAAATCAGATTTAAATTGCAAAAACAAACGATTAAAAACAAATTCTTCTTGTATTTTCTCTTGTTTGCAAAAATTGACGACTTCCGTCTTAATAATATCATACAATCGACTGTTAGATGCCAGCAGTCTTTTATAGTCACGCAAAAAAATAAAAGGATTTGTGACCAACGCGTAAATTTCATTGCTTCCGGCTTTGCTTAAAATTCTTTTATACGCGGTATGATTGTTAATAAAAACCTCATCTACTGCTTGTTTGATATAGTTTTTGTTTTTATTCAGCCATTTTTTCAAATTTTCACAAAATTCTTTTGATGAAACAGAATGTTCAATGCTTTTTCGGTTTGCAATATCAATTGACAAAAAAGTTTCGCCGCAATGTTTGTCCTTAACCGTTGAAACATACATTTTAGCACAGTTATCATCGGTATTCTCCGCATTTGAATAAACATAATATTTATCGGTTTCGGGTTTTCTTTCCAAATTAGGATAAGGATTGCGTTTAATTCTGCCTATGGTTTGAATATTTAGGGCTTGTGAAGAAACATTGCGCAGCTGCACCAACATACAGGCACGCGGAATATCCCAACCGGTTGACGGACCGATTTTGAAAATAACCGCATCTATATCACTGTTATTTTGGGTTATATCGTCCAAACTGAACTCACCTTGGTAAACTCTGTTCGAGTCTTTATCGCCATTACCAAAATATTGCGCCCAAGAGATATTGTGAATTTGCAAAACCTTCTTTATTCTATTTAGATTTTCGGCAAATTCCAATGCTTTCACTTTATCTCTCGCCGAATCATTATCAACCTGAATAAGCATTGCCGGACGGATACCGACATTTAA
>CAVIWQ010000010.1:0-23472 GCA_963646605.1 Bacteroidaceae bacterium | reverse complement strand
CAGGAGTTGCAGGAAAATTGCCGCCGCTGCCGCAATTTTCATCGGTAGCAAAGCATACACGCGCTTGGGCTTCAAACGCGAAAATACAGCCGCATACCAATAAGCACGCCGCTGCCAAATAATTGCACAGTTTCTTCATGGCCTTTCCCTTTCTTGCCGTTACTCAACTTGTTACAATTAATTGTACATTTAAATGTAACAGTTTTTTTCCTCGGAAAGGCGCTATTTTTGGTATTGCATTTTGTTACATTTAAATGTACGTTTAAATGTAACAAAAAACGCCGCAAAAACTCTTGTTTTTACAGCGTTTTTTATTTTAGATATTCGGAACTATTTTACTGCCGTCCGATGGAGGCGTTTTTGCTCCGCGGCGCAATATTTTAGCCGGTACAAAGCCCATTTCACCGCTATCCAACATCACACGGTACCAGCTCTTATCAAGAGTAAAACCCGTAATTCGAACTGTTTGATCTTTTTGGCCATTTGCCATAACATCAAACTCTTCTCCAGGGCCGTACATAATTTCGGTATCTTGCGAAAAATGATATAATTTACTGTCATCAGCCACATTTACGGGGATTGAAAATATTTTAGAAACAACGACATCGTCCACTATTTCGCCGCCGCCGTTAAACTTGACTTTTTGAAAATAAGTAACCTCGTTTTCTTTTTGCATATAGCGAACCAAACTAAGTTGCTGCGCAAAAGGATACAAAACTGACAACAAAATCAAAAACGGAACAATAAGCTGAACCAATTTTAGGGGCAAAAGGCGCCAACTCGGAATTTTTTCGGGTTTTGAAACACCCAATTTTTTTATGAAACGCTCTAAAAGCTCACGTTGCTCTCCATCGGCGTATTCCATAGCCTGCAAAGCTGAAACCATAGCCTGACGCGGTTTTCCGTCCTGATCAAAAGCAATCGCATTGTGAATCAACAGAAGCAAATTGTCCTGTTTGTTTTTGCCTATATTACGAAAATTATCAATCAGAGCCCGAATATTTTTAACCAGCGCTTTTGGGTGCCACCAACCTAAAAACCAGTTTGACAGCGAATAAGCCAAAGCTTCTTGCCTTGCTTGTTCATAAGTGCAAACCAAGCGGTCTTCCGAAACATTATAGCGCGTTATTTTACCGATTATTTTCCGCAGAAGAATCACTCTGACCAAAGGATTTTCTTTGTTATATTTATCTTTGAGCACACTCAAATTCTGCATATCAGGAAAGTTTTCAGATGTATAAACTTCACTCAGCAAGTCATAAATCAAACGGCTGTTTTTGTCTTTTAGCACGTCATAAGCAACCGACAATTTTTGAAAATGCTCCATTGCATTTTCTGCTTTGTTAAAATCAGGATGCCACAACTTGGCCAAATCACGATATTTTATTTTCAGTGTTTTTTCATCAGTTGAAGAATCGACCTCAAGCACTTTATAATAACCTAACGCATCTTTCATTTTTCCAACAACTTTCGAGCAATATTTATAACATCGGCAGCCGCTTCCGATGTTGGATAACGGCTGATTAGGGGCATTTGATTGCGAATGGCATCGCGCACTCGGGCGTCACGGCGCACAATTCCCAGCAAAGGCGGCGTAATTTTCAAAAAAGTTAAGCAGGCTTTGCATAAAATATCATACGTGCGCTGCCCTTCCTGTATGGTATCTGCCTGATTGACCACAATAGAAATTTTGCATTTCGGATATTGCACAGACATCACTTTAATTAAGGCATAAGCGTCTGTCAAAGATGTGGGCTCATCCGTGCAAATCACAATAATATGTCCGGCAACTCCCGATAAGATACGAACCGATTTATCAATGCCGGCTCCCATATCAAGCAAAACTTTATCATAAGATGTCGCCAACAATGCCAAATCTTCCGCCAAAATCTGCAAACGTCCGACAGGCATTGAAGCCAACCCCGAAGAACCGGAACGGCCGGCTATAAAATCAAAACGGGCTTTATCACAAGTGTTGACAATTTGATTTAGCGTTGTATCGCCGGTAATCACACAGCCCAAATCGTGCGTAACCATCAATCCAAGCTGCACATCGACGTTTGCCAACCCCAAATCACCGTCAAACAGCAAGGTTTTTTGCTTTAATCCCGTCAGAGCGTGAGCAAGCGTAACTGAAAACCAAGTTTTTCCGACTCCGCCTTTTCCTGAAGCAATGGCTATCATATTGTGCCGTGTCGGTATGATATTGCCTATTTCGGCTCTCGGGGCAATGTGCAATTCCGCAGTATCCATATTTTTATCCCATTATCAAACCTGCCAAAGCTTTACTGTCAACAGCAGCCAAACCGCCGGCGATATTGCGTCCAACACCGGCAAAACCCAGCTGCATACTGCTGAGAGCGGCCAAAGACAATACAGCCCCTATGCGGCGGCTGATGTCCATTTTTGACGGAAGCAGCCACTCTACCCCCAACTTTGCAAAAACATCAGAAGTTTCAATAGCATCTTCGGCATTTAATCCAGCATCAAAGACCATTACTTTATCACAGCTGACAACCGAACACAAAGACGAAAGGCGAGCCAAATCCGTACTCGAAAAAGGATTAATTCCGGGGGTATCAATCAAAACCATACGGCTATCCGATTGCGCCGCCAAAATTTTATCAAATAAATTTTCGGGCGTGCGTACCAGTTCATATTCTGCTTCCAAAATAGAAGCAAAAGACTGCAATTGTCCGTCAGCACCGGCGCGAACCGTATCCATATTAAGAATTGTTGTCGGAACATTATGTATTTTTGCCAATGCCGCAACTTTTACCAAAGAAGATGTTTTGCCGCTGCCGTGTGTTCCTATAAACATCTTAACCGTACGCGGCGTATCAAACAAATTGCCATAATGAAATATACTGTTAAACGCATCCGCCAAGATATCGGAATCACAGGATTTTTTTATCCCGTCAGAAAGACGGCGGCAAGTCGATAAAATGATGGCCTCGGCTTGTGGAACAAGATGATGAAACGCTAAGCGTTCACGTAAAAAATTATCATTATATAAAGATGTTTTTTCAGATAAATGACTGCTTTCGGTGTTTAAATCTACATCATTGGTATCCAAAGCCGCAATCAATTCCGTTTTTCCGTCATTTAAAACCGAAGTAGAGATAATGACAGCTTCATCTCCAAGTTCTTCTTTAACCCGATTCAGCAGCAAAGACATATCTGCCGCTACATACTTTTTTATTTTCATCAGTCGCCACCATCTGCTAAAATTTTAGTTATGCAAATTCCCAATTCATCACCGGACAAAGCCAAGCGCCCTTTAGCAACAGGTATCCCGTTTACACAAATATCCAAATCTTCGTCAATATTTTTATCTAATTCAAGAATTGCACCAACCTGCAAATCAGAAAGTTGCTGCAGAGTTAAACAGGTTTTCCCCGCGACAACCGTTATTTTAACATCAATATCTGCCGCAGCTCCGAATTTTTGCAATTTTTCTTCATCAGTCATTTTCCATCACCCCATCAAGCTGCTTGCGAATCTTTTCTAAAATTTGCTCTGTTGAAAAAAGTTCTTCTCCGCCATTCCAAACAATCCTACATTCGCTTTGCTGCATATTTTCATCTTTGTGCAAGCATATCCGTCCTTCATAGCCGTTTTGAACTGCCAAATTTTCAAGTTGCTGACGAATTGACGGCAAATTATCCGGATTAAAATAAAAATCGAGTTTTGTACGATTTTTAAGATCAGGAAAACGGTGTTCTATATAGTCATTAATGATTTTTTCACTGCATTGTTCTGCCAATGCCGGCGCCACTTCTGCTAAAACCATCTTTATAAAACGCAAATTTCCCTTATTGCGGTCATTTAACAAAATTTGCAGCTTCGTATTTATATCTTTCAACAACATTTCCATTTGCTGCAAATTTAAATTCTTTTGCCGGCGGTTAATCAAAACCAAATATTTTTAACTCATTCATATTTTCGGCTCCGCAAAGCGCCGGCATACATTTTTTTGCCTACAGACAAAATCTCTCGTTGAGCCTTTTCTATATCACGCAATTTTATCGGTCCGAGTTTTTGCAAAGCTTCCTTAATCAAATTGGACTGACGGACAGGCATGGCCGTATATAAATGACTGCGGAGTTTTTCAGACGCTCCGCGCAAAGCTATCACCAATTTAGCCTCATCTATTTGAGATAAAAATTCCGCTGTTTCCGCCAAAGTTAATTTTTGCAGATCCTCAAACAAAATATTTTCTTCTGATATTTCATCTGCCGCAGTCGGATTGTTTTCTTTTATAATTTTTAAAACTTTGTTTTCAATCGAATCATCCATAAAATGGAAAATTTCATATACTTTTTGCAGCCTGTTTTCATTTTTTTGCGTATGTATATTTTCAAAAACCGTACGTCCGATAGTTTCTGATAGCTGCTTGTCAGGCTGACGGTTATCCAGCATAGCAGATACAACTTCTGCGGCAAAATTTGTATCAAATGATGATAAAACCCGCGCGCTTAGTTCAGAATTCAATTTTTCCAAAACAACAGCAGCCACCTGCGGACATTCGCATTTAAGATATCGGCACAACACTTCGGAAGAAAGGGAATTTAATTTTTCCCAATTATTTTCTGTTTTTTTATTTTCTTCCGTCAGTTCTATATTATTTTCATCTTTACTTTCTGATTGCGGAATATGGTTTTCAAAAGCCGTAAACGGAGGCAAGACATCGACAGGCTGTTCTTCTCTTTCAGTTTTGTTTTCTTGAACAGACTTGCGGAAAATCTGCAAAAAACGGACTATCACCACAGACACCGCGATAAATAAAATTAAAATAAGCAAAACTATCTGAGCGGCATCAAAAACCGTTGCCCCCATCAATGTCCGTATTTCCTGCACCCACGCATAGCCGCGGGTTGAAAACAAAAAATCTTTAATCAAAAAATAGCAGCTGCCGCTATTGGATAACATTGCAAGACAAAAAGCAAAGCCACAGGCAAACGCCGCTATTGCGCAGGCAAAAGCGGTGCAAACGGCAGATTTATCAATTTTTGTCTCAATCACGGCTTTATCTCTATTTTTTCATCTATAAATAAATTAGCTGATTTTCAGGGCATTTAGAACTTTTAATTATCAGATATTCACAATATTTGCAATAGACGAGCGCAATTCCACTAACGATTCATCGTCATTCAAGCGGTGATTTGCGTTTTTAAGCAATTTAACCACAACTTTTTCCGACGCAATGCAATCAGCATATTCAAGCACCAACCGCCATGGAACGCTGGCATCTTTCATTCCCTGAATCAAACAAACCGGACAGCGCACAGGCCATTTTTCTCCGTTTTCAGGTAGACATGCAGCCATTGCCGTTTGCACAAAACGAGCCGTTATCGTATATTCAAAATCATTATTGATAATTTTAAATTTTCCGTATTTTTCAAGCTCATGGCGCTCTTTGTCACCAACACCCGCAGCAAAACGCTTTACAAAATTCGGCGCCGCCGCCAAACCGATTACTCCTTTTACTCTTTCTGGAAAATTCAAAGCCGTATCCAATGCCAGCCAACCGCCCATAGAAGCTCCGATTACAATAAAATCGCCGGCAATAAACTTTTCAACCATCTCACGAATTTGATTTCGCCAAATATCAAAATCAGCTTTTTCAAAATTTGCCGAATCACTTCCATGCCCAGCGTAATCAAAGCGCAAAAAGCCCATTCCGAGTTCATTGCAAACTTTTTTAACCGTATCGGGTTTACGCCCCCAAGCGTCGGAACAAAAGCCATGCAAATAGAGCACCGTCAGTTCATTATTTTTTGGCGCAATATATTCAAAATCTATTGCAAATTGAGAATTAAGAGTGTATTTTTGCATATTGTTACTCGATTTGATATAAATTAAACGATTGAAAGATTATAGGAATAAAATGGTTAAAGGTAAAGAAGAAAAACCTGTTGTTTTACAAGTTATTCCCGAGCTTCAGCATGGCGGTGTGGAATGGGGAACGGTTCAAATTGCCGAAGCGCTCAAACAAAAAGGATATACGCCTTTTGTCGCTTCATGCGGCGGGCGTTTGGTTTATGAACTCGACAAGATGGGCATTAAACACTTTACTTTGCCGTTAAAAACCAAAAACCCCATAAAAATGTATTTAAATTCCTTAAAATTAGCAAAAATCATTAAAGAAAACGGCATAAACATTGTTCATGCAAGATCACGCGCTCCGGCATGGAGTGCCTATTGGGCTGCCAAGAAAACAGGCGTTAAATTTATGACGACTTTTCATGGAACTTATGGTTTGGGACCGAAAGGGATTAAGAAATTCTATAATAAAGTTATGACATTCGGACAATTGGTTATAGCCATTTCGCAGCACATAAAAAAACATATGCTGGCAAACTATCAAATTGATGAATCAAAAATCAGACTGATTCCGCGGTGCGTCGATATAGATAAATTTTCACAGTCTGCAGTTACTCAGGAAAGAATTATCCGCGCAATCGCCGATAACCATTTGCCGGAAGACCGCCCGATTATATCTTTAATCGGCAGAATTACACGCTGGAAAGGACAGCACCTTCTGGTAGAAGCCATGTCCAAAATAAAACACAAAGAAGCTTATGCACTTATTATCGGGTCTGATCAGGGAAGAGTTAAATATACTAATGAATTAAAAGAAATGGCGGAAAAGCTGAACGTCAGCGACCGCATTCAATTTATCGGTGAAAGTTTTGATATTCCGGCATTACTTATGGTGTCGGATATTGTCCTCTCAACAGCTATTGAGCCGGAAGCATTCGGAAGAGCTGCCATTGAAGGTCAAGCCATGGGCAAAATTGTTCTGGCTTCCAACATCGGCGGATCTTTAGAAAATGTTATTGACGGCGTCAGCGGCCGTTTGTTCAAAAGCGGCGACGCGCAGGCTTTGGCTGAGGCTATTGATTGGGCGCTTGATTTGCCGGACAGCGAAAGACAAAAAATTTCGGCTGCGGCAGTTAAAAATGTACACGACCATTTTACCATGCAGCAAATGTGTGATAAAACAATGGATGTGTACAACGAATTGTTGAAAATGAACTAAAATGAAAAAGGATTAAAAATATGGTTGCTATAAAATTACCAGACGGTAGTGTTATGGATTTTGCCGGAAATGTTTCAGGAGCTGAAATTGCCGGAAAAATCAGCGCCGGTTTAGCAAAAAATGCTTTAGCGGTTAAGGTTAACGATAAATTGCAAGATTTAGATACCACAATCACTACAGATGCAACCGTAACCGTTATTACAGCAAAAGACAAAGAAGGCCTTGAAATTTTGCGCCATTCTTGTTCTCATGTTATGGCAGAAGCCGTCAAAGAATTGTGGCCTGATGTACAAGTTACCATTGGTCCGGCCATTGAAAACGGCTTTTATTATGATTTTTCCAGAAAAGAACCTTTTACGACTGAAGATTTTGAAAAAATCGAAGCCAAAATGCACGAAATTGTTAAAAGAGATGAAAAAATCACCCGCAAAATTTTGCCTAGAAATGAAGCCATTGCTTATTTCAAATCTATTAACGAACATTACAAAGTTGAATTGATTGAAGATTTGCCGGAAGATGAAACAATTTCTCTTTATACTCAAGGCAACTTTACGGATCTTTGCCGCGGTCCTCATGTTCCTTCTACCGGAAAAATCGGCGATGCTTTCAAATTGACAAAAGTTGCGGGAGCTTATTGGCGCGGAGATTCCAGCAAAGAAATGCTGCAGCGTATTTACGCTACCGCTTGGGCAAACAAAAAGGATTTAGATGCTTATTTGACTATGCTTGAAGAAGCAGCAAAACGCGATCACCGCAAACTCGGCCGCGAGATGGATTTGTTCCATTTTGAACCTGAGTATGCCCCAGGAGCTGTTTTTTGGCATGACAAAGGATACCGCATTTACCGCAAACTTATTGAATATATGCGTAACCGTCAGGAACATAACGGCTATATTGAGATAGCAACACCGCGTATTATGGATCGCTGCTTGTGGGAAACTTCTGGCCACTGGGATAAATACGGCGCTCATAACTATTCAGGTAAAACTGAAGACGGTAAAGTATTTTGCGTAAAACCGATGAACTGCCCAGGTGGCTTGCTGGTTTATAAACAAGGAATTAAATCCTATCGTGACTTGCCTTTACGTATGGCAGAATTCGGTATGGTTAACCGCTATGAAGCTTCGGGTTCCTTGATGGGATTGATGCGCGTACGCGAATTTACGCAGGATGATGCTCATATTTTCTGCACACCGGAACAAATGGAAGAAGAATGCATTACAACTTTGAAATTGATTTTGGATATTTATAAAGATTTTGGTTTTGAAGATGTAAAAATTTATCTTTCTACTCGTCCGGACAGCATTTATCGTATCGGCTCCGATGAAATTTGGGACTTGTGTGAAAACGCTTTGGCAAACGCACTGACTTCTCACGGCTACAAATACGAAATCAATGCCGGTGAAGGCGCCTTTTACGGTCCTAAACTTGAATTTATTTTGCGTGACGCTATCGGTCGTGAATGGCAATGCGGCACAATTCAGGTTGATATGAACTTGCCGCAACGTTTTGATATTTCATATATCGGAGAAGACGGCGAAAAACATCAACCGGTTATGTTGCACCGCGCTTTGTTCGGTTCAATTGAACGTTTCTTGGGAATTTTGATTGAAAACCATGCCGGCAAATTGCCTTTATGGCTCTCACCGGAACAAGTTGTTGTTTCGCCTATTGTCAGTGAGTTCAACGATTACGCAAATGAAATTACCGACAAACTGAAAGCTGCCGGATTGCAGGCAAAAGCAGATTTGCGCAATGAAAAAATCAATTATAAAATTCGTGAACATTCTGTTGCTAAAATTCCGGTTATCGCTATTGTCGGCGCAAAAGAAAAAGAAAACGGAACTGTAACTGTCCGTCGTTTGGGATCTGACAAACAAACGGTTATGAAAGTTGATGAGTTTATTGCAGCTTTGGTTGAAGAAGCTAAGATGCCTCATATCAATGAATAAATAATCAACAACTAAAAATAAAACCTCCGAATTATCGGAGGTTTTATTTTTATATCTAATTTATAACAAATAAACAGTTTCAAATCAGTTATTGTTTGACTGCCATCTTATCCTGTTGTTTTATCTTCTTTTGGGAGCTTTTTCCGTAACATAATCAGCCAAATTGACACCAAAAGTCTGATGAACATAATCTGTTATTTGACTTGGTTTGGCTTTATAACTTTCAGCTTCGGCCTGCGCTTGCAAGACTTCCTCTATTTTTAGCTTTTTCTCTAAAAAGTCTCGTTTTTCCGCAGCACTTTTAGCATCGTAAACAGAAGCAATATTGTACCAAACATAAGCTTTATATTCATTTTTGGGATAACTCGTTCCTTCCGCCAAAATATCACCCAACCACAACATTGAAGGAATATGCCCCTGCAAAGCAGCCTTTGTTAAATTATTAACCGCATTTCCATAGTTTCTCGGCGTCCCTTCGGCATTCATATAGCGCAAAGCCAGTTGATATTGCGCTTCGTCATATTGTGACGCCGCTTTTTTTAGCAGCTGAAAAGCGCGGTCGTCATTTTTTGCAATGCCGAAACCATTATAGTAAATCATTCCCATCATATATTGAGCAGTAACATTTCCGCCTTCTGCAGCCTGATTAAAAAGCTTTAATATTGTGCTTCGCAAATTTCCGCTTGCCCCTTTGGATGAGGTCAAATAAACAAAAGCCAAATTGACAGCTGCTTCATTGTTTCCTAATTTTGCCGCTTCCTCAAACAATTTAACGGCTTTTGCAACATTTTTAGTTGTGCCTATACCGCTGTAATATAAACTTCCCAGATTGTTCAAAGCAACTTTGTCACCTTTATCAGCCGCAAGCGTATAATATTTAAAAGCTTTTGCATCATCTTGCGCCAAACCATTTTCGCCATACAAGTACATATATCCCAAAGTCAGACAAGCATCAGTATCACCGCCTTCTGCCAAACGCACCATACGTTCTTCATAACTTTCCTGCGGTTCATCTGATTTTCTGGTAAACTCTTTAGCCTTGTCTTTACGCAAAAAAGAAAAGTTTAAAAAGGAAAATACACCATCATCATCAACTTCTACTTTATCATTGCTTTTATTGTTTTCAGCAACCATCTGCTGGCTTGAATTTTGCTTTTCTTGTTCCTTATTTGTTTGTTTGCTTTCCTCTTCTCCAAACAAATCTATCAAAGAAGGATCACTCTCGGCAAAAACCGGAAACGCACAAAAAGTCAAAAGAAAAAAAGTAAAAATATATTTTGTCATTATCAATCCTAAAAATTTCTTTTTTGTTTATCATATACGTTTTTTACTGTTCTTCAACTCTATTTTGCTTTTTACTTTTTGTTATTGTATTTTTCGCTTACAGATACCTCTACTTTTATTTTTTCTGTTTATTTTTCCGTCTTAATAGCTATAATGCTGAACAATATAAAAATATGAGAGGAAAAAATGCCGACATTTGAACCGCCTGTTTACACATTAAAAGATATTAAACTGCGCTTTGGAACCAATCAATTGTTTCGCGGAGTTGAACTCTATATAAACCGAGGAGATAAAATCTCTTTGGTCGGACGCAACGGTTCAGGAAAATCGACATTACTCAAAATTATTGCCGGATTGCAAGAACCGGATGAAGGTGAAATTTTTATTCAACCTAATACCACAATCGGCTATATGCCGCAAGAAACGGATTTAAGCGCTTACAAAACTTTGCGCGATGTTGTGCTTTCGGGATTGAAAGATGAAGAAAGCGCTACCAAAGCTTATAAAGCGCAAATGCTCATTGATCAGCTTAATATAGCAGCCGAACAAAACCCTGAGGTTTCTTCGGGAGGAGAACGCCGCAAAGCAACTTTGGCAAAAGCGCTGATTGCCGAACCCGACATTTTGCTTTTGGACGAACCAACAAACCATTTGGATATGCCGACAATTGAATTTTTGGAAAAATTAATCGCCTCTTATTCCGGAGCTGTAGTCGTTATCAGCCATGACCGGCGTTTTTTGTGTAATATTTCACGTACAACTTTTTGGCTTGACCGCGGAACCATGCGCCGTAATAACCGTGGTTTTCAGTTTTTTGAAGAATGGCAAAATCAGGTTATAGAACAAGAAATTATAGCACAAAAACATCTAGATAAAAAACTGGCAGAAGAAACCGAATGGCTTCATAAAGGCGTAACTGCCCGCCGGCGCCGCAATCAGGGCCGATTGCGCAGATTGCTGCAATTACGGCAGGAACGGCGTGAACAGGTCAAACAAATCGGTTCCGTTAATATGGATGTTGAAAACACACTTTGGAAATCTAAGCTGGTCATTGAAGCTAAACATATAGCAAAGGCTTTCGGCGACCGACAAATAGTCAAGGATTTTTCAACCAAAATCATCAGGGGAAACAGAATCGGAATTGTAGGTCCCAACGGAGCCGGAAAAACAACATTAATAAAACTTTTGACCAAGAAATTAGAGCCGGATTCCGGTTTTATCCGTATTGGAAAAAACTTACAGGAAGCCTATTTCGATCAAAACCGTTTCAGCCTCAATCCTCAAAAGACTCTTTGGCAGACGCTCTGTGAAGAAGGCGATCATATTTGGGTCAGAGGGTCTTACCGGCATGTAGTTGCATATCTTAAAGACTTTTTGTTTACTCCTGATCAAGCTAAATCTCCTGTAGCTTCGCTGTCCGGAGGAGAAAAAAATCGTTTGATGTTAGCCAAAGTATTGGCTGTTCCTTCAAACTTTTTATTGCTTGATGAACCGACAAACGATCTGGATATGGACACTCTCGATTTATTGCAGGAAATGCTAAGCGATTATGACGGCACAATGCTTATTGTCAGCCACGACCGTGACTTTTTGGATAAACTTGTAACCTCTATTATATATATGAAAGGCGACGGCAGCGTTGTAGAACATATCGGAAGTTACAGCGAGGTATTGGCAAAAATTTCACCAGATGCGGAAAAAGAAAAAAATACAACAAAAAACAAACCCTGTCCGAAAAATGACAAGCCCAAAATGATAAACACACGCAAACTGACTTATAATCAACAACGCCTGCTGCAAGTTTTACCTACCCAAATAGAAGAGATAGAAAAGAAAATTGCCGAAGTGACCGAAAATCTTGCTGATACAAACTTATATCAAAACGACAAAGAGCGTTTTTTTGCTTTGAGTGATGAATTGAAAGAGCTTGAAAACCAAAAGTCAGAAGCTGAAAACCAGTGGTTGGAAATTTCTTTATTAGCTGAAGAAATTCAATAATTACCAGCGCAAATTGGAAATAACATAGTCGGGATATGCACCGGCTGTCGTTGCCAATTCGCGGGTTTTGGTAACATCAGGTATATATCCTTCTCCCAAATAATTTACATGAATTCCCTTGCTCACCAAAACGCTGGCTATTCCCGCCGCATTTGCGGCTTTTATATCAACAGGCATACTGTCGCCTATCATTAATATTTTAGACGCCTCCATACCTTTATAAGCTTCAAGCGCATAATCAACAATATTTTTGTCAGGCTTTCCAACCGTAATGATTTTTCCGCCCAAAATAGCATATTGTTCAGCAAAAGCACCCGAAGCAACGCGTATCTCTCCGTCATTAAAAGCAGAAGTATCATTTCCTACACAAAGCATAGGTATATCCAGTGATGCGGAGTGGCTTAACAAATCAAGATTGTCTTCTACAGAAGCTCCAGGTAAAATTGAAGTTCTTCCGATATACAAAAAGTCAGCACGAGCCGAATTTTCAGTACATTGATAATTTAAGCCTTTAAAGATTCCGTTATCAGCAGCGTCACCCAAATTGTAGTATACTCTTCCCAAAGCGGCATACCGGCTGTTAGCCGCCTGCAACTGGTAGTGAATGATTTCACCGGCCGTAACAATATTATTAAAAAGCCGCGGTGAAATGCCTGAAGCATACAATTTATCGCATAATTCAGATAAACGCATTGATGTATTGCTTAACAATATTATCTGTTTGCCGTTTTTGCGCAAACGCAACAAAGCTTCGACGGCTTCAGGCTTAAAAGCCGCACCATCAAATATAACACCATTTAAGCCGCAAATAATTATATCATGAGCATCCATGATTTTAGAAATATTCACTATCGGCTTTATCATTTTCATAACTGTAACTTCCTCTTTTACAGGGATAATATTGTATCTATATTAAAAAATTTTTAATGTTCGGCATTTGCCAACGAAAGAATTACGGCATTTGCAATCGTCAAACCAAAAATAGCCGTAATTGTCGGCAAAGACCCCATGGTATGCCTTTTGCGGCTGCAACCGGCCGGAGGTTCGCCCTCTTCCATAAAAACAGCCGTATTCGGAAGATCAGTTTGTTCATCTGAAGCTACACAGCGTATTGGGGTTATATCAACACCGCGCCTTTTAAGACGTTTGCGGATAAAACGAGCTAAATGACAATTTGTTGTTTGGCTGAGATATTGCAAACGAATATGCGCAGGATCTGTTTTAAGAGCCGCCCCCATTGAAGAAATAAACGGAATTTTTTTGAGGCTCAGAGCTTCCATCAAACAACATTTCGGATTGAGTGAATCAATTGCGTCAACCACAAAATCGACCTGCTCGGATAGCAAATCAGGTAAAGTTTCGGTATTAACGAAACTTTCTTTTACTTCTATTTGACAATTCGGATTTATATCTGCCGCCCGCACAGCAGCCAAACGCGCCTTTGATTGTCCGACAGTAGATCCCAAAGCTAAAATTTGGCGATTGATATTTGTTTCATCCACTTTGTCAAAATCGACCAATATCAAATGACCGACACCAGCTCGCGCCAAAGCTTCCAAAGCATAACCTCCAACTGCCCCCAATCCCACAATCATTACCGTTGATTGCTGCAGACGTTTAAATCGTTCAGCTCCCAATAATGCTTCCGTTCTCATAAAACGATTATCTGACATTGATAAACTCCAAAGAATTGCAATAAATTTGATAAGCCGTATCTTCAATCGTATCATTGCGGATTTCGGAAATACGGCGAATCAAGTCCGTTATCTGAAAAGGTGTAGATATTTCGCCTTTTTGCAAGGGTTGATAAGGACCGTCGCTCTCGCATAAAATCTTTTCTTTCGGCGTAGAAATAATAATCTGCTCAAAATTTTTATTTTTTAAAATTGAATTTCCGAAAGAAACATACCCCCCATGACGCAAAATTTGTTTTAATTGTTCCAAATGCGCATTAAAAGAATGAAACATAAATTTTTCAGGCAATAAGTTCCACAAATCATCAAATTGAGCAAATGATTTAACCGCATGTATAACTAAAGGACGGTTAAAAGTTTGGGCTGATTGTATATGAAATTTAAAATATTCTTTTTGCAGAGAAACATCCGGTTTCAAACCATCTATTCCGGTTTCTCCGACTAAAGCACAAGGAAAATTTTGCATATAATGTTCCAAACTGTCCCGCCACATTGCACCGGCTCTGTCAATATACCACGGATGCAAACCAAAAGCCGGAATAACAAAATCAGGATATTGTTCAGTCAAATCCGCAACTTTTCCCCAATCATCAGGACTTGTTCCGGCGCAAACAATTTTTTTTAATCCTGATTTTTGCGCTTTTTTAACAATATCTGTTGCAAAGTCGTCTGTGTAGTCTTGCAAGTGGATATGCAAATCGATAAATTCCATTTAATTTTGCTTTCAATTAAACAAATGCAGAAAGGATAATAGGCAGTTATGAGTGTTTTGACAAGACCAATTTTAGAAATAGATTTAGACAATATTGTTAATAATTATAGGCAGTTGCAGAAAATTGCCCCCAAAGCGACAGCCGCTGCCGTTGTAAAAGACGATGCTTATGGAATCGGCGCAGAAAAAGTGGCGGCAAAATTGTACAACGATGCCGGCTGCCGTTGTTTTTTTGTAGCGCACGGTATTGAAGGAGAAAGAATCCGCCCTGTTGTTGGAAACTCTGACATATATGTTTTACAAGGAGTAGGCGAAGACAGTTTGGAATCATTTATAAAAGCCAAATTAATTCCCGTTATTGCTTCGCCATGGCAATTTGAGTTTTGGAAAGAAAACAGAATAAATGGCATAAAACCTGCAATTCAAATAGAAACCGGTCTAAACCGCCTTGGATTCAGAGAAGAAGAACTTGAGCAGCTGTCCGAAAAAGATAAAGAAGAATTTTCGGTTGTTTTATCCCACCTTGCCTGCGGTGATGAAAAGGAACATTTTATGAATGAGCACCAATTGCTCAAATTCGAAGAACTAAAAAATAAATATTTTCCGAAGCAAAAGGCATCGCTTTCAGCATCAGATGGGACATTTTTAGGCCAACGTTTTCAAAAAGACATTGTGCGTCTCGGTGCAGCTTTGTACGGAATAAACACAGCACCTTATCGTGAAAATCAAATGCTGCCTTGTATTAAGGTTTTGGCTCCCGTACTTGATACAGCAAAGCTAAAAAAAGGAGATTTTGTAGGCTATTCCGTCACTTATCGTGCTGCTGATGATAGAAAATTGGCGGTTGTATCCATTGGGTACGGCGACGGCATTCCCCGTTCATTATCAAATGTCGGAAAATTGTTTTTCACAACCGGCGGACGCGTGCAAGAAGCCAGAATTATCGGCAGAATCTCAATGGATAATATTATCTGTGATGTTACTGATATCGAAAACCTGCAAGTCGGTGATATGGCTATTGTTATCAATGAATTTTACACATTGGACGATATAGGACGCGATGCCGGAACAATCAGTTATGAAGTATTATCCAGAATAGGGAAAAACACACGTTTTATTCGCAAATATATCGGATAATTAATTCTATCTTATACGCAAAAAGCCCAGTCATTAAAACTGGGCTTTTTATATTGAGGAAAAATCCTAATTCTTAGTGTTTTTCCATTCATCAAGCATTTTGGCATAAACTTCATCAGATATTTTTCCTGCATCATGAAGATCTTTTGCCATCTTCTTTCCTGCCGCACGCTGACTCTTGGTCAAACCTTTATCACTGCCTTCAGCCAAGATATTTTGTGCGTGGTTAGCGCCTTCGGCCCCCGGACGGTCACTCATATTTGAACGAGATCCTACTGCCACACGAACATTCGGTTTATCTTTTTTAACAACCGGTTCCGGTTTAACACGAACTGTATCAGGTTTTTCTTCGATTACAACATCCGGCAATTTATGGCGGATAGTATCGCCCGGTACTTCAATTACAACATCCGGCAATTTGCGGCGAATAGTATCGCCTTGTTCCTCAACAACAACTTTTTGCGGAACAACTTTTCTAACTGTCTTCTTTTTAGCGCCTACGTTAAATTCAACTTCAGCTTCACTGCCGCAATCTCTATCCATACCGGTCATAACGTTATTAGTTGTGCCGATAATCCATCCTTGTGAATCATGTTTGTTGTATTTTGATGTTCCGGGAGCAATTTGATCAAAAGTAAAGACATTAATCTTACCGTCGGTTCCTACTCCGTTCAGCATAATTTTGGCCTTTTCCAAAATTGCTGCATCAATTTTTTCGTTACACTTAATAACTTCCATTGTCGAGCCGATAACTTCACCTACAATACCTGTATGATTGTAAGCCCAACCGTTAGCACGCATATGGTTTGTCCAAGCAGCTACTCTCATTGACTTAAACAAAAACTGTTCAGCGGTCATCGGATTGTTTTTATCCATACTGAATTTAGCAGCATTATTATAGGCGTTTGTATACATTGTTGCCCACAAACTTCCGTCCGGACTGTACTTATGAGCAATTTTGTACATATTATTAAATTGCTTTTCGGTTATGCCCATTTTAGCGTTCCATTGAGTCGGCACATCAACAACTTTATAGTCATCAAGCGCAACCGTATCAACTTTTGCGGTATCTGCGCGCAATGTGTCAATAGGAGTTGTTAAAAGCTCTGTTTTATCCTTCAAATTAACATCGTCATTGCGAGTATTGTTTGTTGGATTACCACTGCAGGAACGGCCGGCTATAAAGGTTACGACAACTGCACCGGCAATCACAGCAGCATTGCGGATTTTACGTCCCCACTTCTTCCAAAAACCTTCTTTTTTCTTTGACTGAGCGGGAACTTTAATCTCTTGCTTATCTGCAGGTTTCTGCTCATTATTATCTTGTTTATCCGAAGCAGCAACAACCTTTTCATCTTCGGGTTTAGCCGGTTCATCTTGAGTTTGAGAAGCCTGTTCCGGTTTTACGGCATCTTTTTCAGCATTTTTCTTTTTCTCAGCTTCTTTGGCAAGTTTAACTGCGTCTTCCCATGCAATTGTTTTTCCTGCGTTAGCCGGCTTATTGTCACTTTCTTTATTTTCCTGTGTTTTCTGAGCCGGAGCGGAATCGGAATTTTCATCATCTTCCAAATCGCTTACCTGAGCAGGAAAACCTAACGGAATACGATTGTCTTCTTCATTTTTCTTGTCATCAACTGTTTTATCTTTTGCAGTTGGTTGCTTATCAGCCTGAACTTTTTCATCAGCAGATTTAGTGTCAGCTTGAACATTATCAGTATTTGCTGTTTGCGGCTTGTCTGCCGGAGCTGGCTGAGCATTTGTTTTTTGCTCTTTCTGTGCCTGTTCTGCTTTATGGTCAGCTACGGATTTAACAACATCAGCAACGCCATTATTCAAATTTTCAACAGGAGTTTTATCGGTGTTTTTATCATCAGCCGAATTTTTCAAAACAGATTGAATCGTTTTCCATTGCTCATCATTAACACGGCTGTAAACATCAACATCAAAACCTTTTTCATGCAAAGCTTCCAACTGTTCGGAAGAAAGCGACTGCAGAGAATGTCCGCGGTTGTTTTCAGATTTAACCTCAGATTTTGCTTCTTTGCTTTTTGATTGTCCGTTGGAATTCAAAACAGACTGGATTGTTTTCCACTGTTCATCATTAACACGGCTGTAAACATCAACATTCAAACCTTTTTCATGCAAAGTTTCCAACTGTTCGGAAGAAAGCGACTGCAGAGAATGTCCGCGGTTAACGGAATTTAATTGCTGCTTATCTTCTTTCTGTTGCGGCTGTGCACTTTGAGAATTGCGTGCCTTATCTGCGCTGTCTGAATTTTCTTCAACGTTCAGCAGTTGCTTTTCAGGTTTTGCGGCAAATTTCATATACATGTCCAAATCTTCAAGAGACAAATTACTGATTTGAACATTTGCAGTCGCACAAGCTTCAATCAAAGCTTTGCGAAATTCCGGCGTCATATTTTCACCGAGTTTTACTTTCTTTTTATTTTTCTGAGCCAACGCAACAACAGCATCAAAATTTTGAGCCTTAGGTTCAGCAGGCGTTTTTACTGAAACATGATTTTCGGCCAAAAAGCTCAATTTTGTACCGTCTTTGAATTCTGCATGCAAACCATCTTCAACCGCTTTAATTTCGGAGACTTCACGGTTTTTGGTTTTGGCAGCCCATTGCAAAATATCATTGCGAGCCTGAATTTTCCACGGCTCTACATCTTTATTTTGAACTTTTGCATCTTTTGAATTGTTTTTTGATTGCTCAACAACCAAAACAGCATCAGACGGTTTAGCGTCATTCTGGCTGATTTCAATACTATCGCCTTTAGCATAAGCTTTAAGCATACGAATGCGCAAAGCGTTAAATTCCTTAGCAAACTCGTCTTTTCCACTCAGAGCGGCATACAAATCCTTAAATTCAGAATCGGAATAGTTTCCTGATTTAATGATGTCGGCTGCTTGTTTTGCGTCCATTGTTTTGTCTCCTTTTATAACCTGATTTTGCAAGCACTATAGCACATAAATTGCCTACTCTCAAGTATTTTTTGTCAAATTTTGATTATTTTTTACAAAATTTTAATAATTGTCTCTTAACGCCCTTCTGGCTGCTGTCCATTAAGAAAAGCACCGGATCTTTGTCTGTATTTATTGCTTTGATTTTCGGTTGTATTTGAACGTTGTTCTGATAATGTTTTTATGTCAGAAGCAACAGCTTCTTTGTCATATTTGAATTTGTTTATTGAAACATCAAAATCAAGTTTTTTACCATCTTCAGATTGCGTTCTTCCAACTTGCATACCATATTTTGTCATAACATTTTCAAGTTTATGCATAGTTTCCGCATCTTCTTTGTTATAGCAAGCTTTAGCATACAAAGCCATTGTATATTTTTGACTTTCGCGGTTTTCGCCGCCGATAGTTGCACCGGCTGCTTCCATGCGGGCAATTGTGTCATCCAGTTCTTTTTTGCCTTCTTCGCCTTTTTCTCCCGAAGCCAAGCGATTATATTTACGAAGTTCTATTTCAGCGGTTTTAGGCAATCCTATATAGCTTTTGGTTTCTTCGTTATTTGCTGTCTGAACCGGCTGAGCCTCAGTTTCTCTGTTTTCCGTTTTTTGTTCTTCAGGCTTGCCGACAATAGAAACACCGTATTTTTCGCAAGCTTCCATCATTTTTGCCTTAAATTCTTCGCTCCATTTTTCATTGAAGTTAATATCTTGTCCGGTTTCTTTTGCCAGATTAACCAATCCTTCAATACCGGCCGCATTAACACTTACCTTGTCTTCTGCTGTAAAATGATATTTTGCATCTCCGATACTTCCTTGAAGCCCTTCAATATCGGCGCCGTTTTCGTCTTTAAGATCGCGCTTCCATTCTTGATTGTTAGCTTCGGCATAACCTTTTAAAATAGCTTCATATTTGTCAATCCAAGTTTTATCATTATCAACCTGCATTGTATCCTGAGAAGGAGATAACCGAACATCTTCCATATCATTATCTTTCTGGTCGGCAGCAGGCTGCGCATCATTTTCCTGCTCATCAGCCCCCTGATTTTCTCCTTTATTTTCCGCGCCTTGTTCTGATACATTTTGTGAAGACTGTTTAGCAAATTCCTCTTTCAATTCTTCCAATTGAGCTTTGGTAACTTTACTGTCCGCAGTTAAATGTTTGCTTTGCAAAAATTCATCGCTGAACCCTAAATCAGCCAGACCTAATTTTTCTTCTTCAGTATTTTCCGAAGTTTTTTTGTCCGTAGAATTATCTTCTGTAGCCATGGTTTTGTCCTCTGCGTTAGATTGTTCAATAGTTTCTTTCAATTTGCCTAATTCACTCAAATCATTATAAGTTGTATTATTCTTTCGCTTTTCAGAATCATGTTTTTTAGGGTTATCTTCTGTTTGGGCTGCTGTCGAAACTTGTTCAGAATGCGCTTCCTGCTTTTTCTGAGTAGCGTTTCCATACCTTTGATTAAACTTATCGATTTGACTCATCAGTCTTCTCCTTATTTTGAGACAAGGATATCATGTTACTTTGGTTTTGTCTAGTTTTTTTGTTTATTATTTTGATTTTCAATCCAATTTTTTCTATCTGCGCACACCAAAAACTGAAAATTTTGCTTTTAGATTAGATAAAAGTTTTTCATCAAGAAAAAAGCTTTCGCAATCAGCGTCTTGTGTTGTTAAGTCTGTTTCAATCGGACGATATTTCTGCAAAAAATATTTCTTAACACCGCGCGAGGAAAGTTCTTCTCCAATACGAGCTATATCAGCTATAGACAAAATACGCGGATCACACGTTGTTCTGCACTCAAAATCGACATTGCTATCCAACAAAAGCTGCAATGACTTTAATATATGCGGCAGCTGCAAAACTGCAGAGCAACCAATAGCGCGAGAATAATGTTCAGAAGTAAACGGCGCTTTTATATCAAGCCCTACCCAATCGACTAACGGTAAAATTTTTTCTAAATGTGACGGACGATAACCGCCGGTATGCAGCCCAATTTGGAATCCCAGTTGTTTTACTTCACTTATAGCGCTTTCCAACTCATCTTGCAGCAAAGGTTCGCCGCCGCTAAAAACGACGCCGTCTAAAATTTTTTGTCTGGTCTTTAAAAAATCAATAAACTTTTCCCAAATAAAACCACTGTCATAATCGGCTTTTTGCAATACCGCATTGTGACAAAAAGGGCATCGCCACGGACACCCCTGCATGAAAACAACTGCACTTATTTTATCCGGAAAATCGACGGTGCTGAAAGTTTCAACACCGCCGACTCTAATGGAACTCCGCTGCATAATCTACTCGGCAGCAATATCCATATGTTCGCATCCGCAGCCTAAAACGGCTTTATTTTCAGCGAAATATTTACGAGAATAAAATTCAGATTTTTTACCTTTGTTAAATTCTGAAACCGGACGTAAATATCCCATTACGCGTGTCCAAACTTCGCAAGGCTGTCTTTCCGAATCATTCAATTTTACATCTTCAATATTAACAACTGTCATTTTATATCTCCAATTTATAGTGTAACATTTTTTCACAAATTATGCAACTTCGGCAGAAGCCGCGGCTTTTCTTTTTTCTGCCATTTTCTCCTCATCGCAGATAGGGCAGTATTTATGTTCTCCCGAAATATAGCCGTGCTTTGGGCAAACGGAAAATGTCGGGGTAATTGTAATGTACGGTAAACGATAATTGGTCAGAACGCGTTTCACAATATCACGGCAAACTCTAGCCGAAGAAATGCGCTGTCCCATATAGAGGTGAAGAACTGTTCCTCCTGTATATTTTGATTGTAAATTAGCTTGCAATTCCAAAGCTTCGAATGGATCATCCGTATAACCAACCGGCAATTGTGAAGAGTTGGTATAATATGGATTTTCTGGTGTACCGGCCTGAATTATTCCGGCAAAGCGCTTCTTATCTTCACGGGCAAAGCGATAAGTTGCACTCTCTGCCGGAGTAGCTTCAAGATTATACATATGTCCTGTTTCTTCTTGAATTTTTACCAGCTTGGCTCGGATATAATCAAGGAATTTTTCAGCAAAAGCACGTCCCCACTCATCGGCGATATCATGTTTGCCGTCAGTAAAATTGGCAATCATTTCATTAATGCCATTAACTCCGATTGTGGAGAAATGATTACGCAAAGTGCCTAAATAGCGTTTTGTAAACGGGAAAAGTCCGTTATCAATCAGACGCTGAATCAGCTTGCGTTTCAGTTCAAGAGAAGTCCGCGCTATATTCATTAACTCATCAACACGGGCGAACATTCCGGCTTCATTATTTTTATAAACATATCCCAAACGGGCACAGTTAAATGTTACAACTCCGATTGAACCTGTTTGTTCAGCCGAACCGAATAAACCGTTGCCTTTTGCCAACAACTCACGCAAGTCCAACTGCAAGCGGCAGCACATAGAACGAATCTGTCCGGGTTTCAAAGTAGAATTAATGAAGTTCTGAAAATAAGGCAAGCCGTACTTTGCTGTCATTTCAAACAAAAGCTCGGTATTTTCATCTTCCCACGGAAAATCCGGCGTCATATTATAAGTCGGAATCGGAAAAGTAAACGGACGGCCTTTAATATCGCCTTTCATCATTACTGTGATATAAGCTTTATTAATCATATCCATTTCAGGTTTAAGGTCGCCGTAAGTAAAAGGCTGCTCAACACCGGCTATCATCGGATGCTTATCGCGCAAATCATCAGGACATACCCAATCAAACGTGAAGTTTGTAAACGGTGTTTGAGAACCCCAGCGGGAAGGAACATTCAAATTATAAATCAATTCCTGAAAACATTGTTCAACCTGTTCATACGATAACTTATCGGAACGAACGTACGGCGCTAAATATGTATCGACCGAAGAAAACGCCTGCGCACCGGCCCATTCATTTTGCAAGGTGCCCATAAAATTAACCATTTGCCCGACAGCGGCAGACAAGTGTTTAGCCGGACCGGCTTCTGCTTTACCGGGGACTCCGTTAAAACCTTCATGAAGCAGATTTTTCAAAGACCAACCGGCGCAATAAGCTGCTAACATATCCAAATCATGAATATGAATATCACCGTTTCTGTGGGCTTCTCCTACATTTGCAGGATAGACATGGCTCAGCCAATAGTTTGCCGTAACTTTGCCCGAAACATTCAGAATCAAGCCGCCGTTAGAATACCCTTGATTGGCATTAGCATTAACGCGCCAGTCTAATTTTTCAAGATATTCATTGATTGAACTCTCCACATCAACCACAACTTTGTGGTCGCCGCGGGCGCGGTTGCGCTGATCGCGGTAAAGAATATAGGATTTTGCGGTTGTAAAATAGTTTGCTGAAATCAGCACCTGTTCAACCACATCTTGAATATTTTCAATTGTCGGGAGAGAATCGGAAAACTTGTGTTCCAACACCTTTAATACCTGTCCGGTCAGCAAATAGCATTCCTGTTCTCCGAATTCACCTGTTGCCTCACCGGCTTTGCGAATGGCATTAAAAATTTTATCACTGTCAAATGGAACCAAAGTACCATCTCTTTTGGCAACATTGGCTATTTTTGCACCTTCCGCAATCTTTGAAACTTCATACTCGTGGTTGGACATTTCGCTCTCTTTCCCTTTATTTCTAGTTTGGTTAAAACCGCTTTTGATATACTATATTTAGTTTGAAAATATTAAAATATACTAAATATTGTAT
>CAVIWQ010000009.1:14721-23493 GCA_963646605.1 Bacteroidaceae bacterium | reverse complement strand
GTATTGAGTTGACTCCGGAATTGAGCGGGATAAAGCAGAAAATTATCGACGCTCCTTCTGATGAACCTTCGCTTGCTGAGTCGCTTCTCAAAGATTCCAAGCTTAATGCTTTGGAACATTCATCAAAAGACTTAATCGTCGGACATTTTCCTGCAGGTTTTTGGCATGAATATGATGAGTATCTGGATGAAAAACATTTTGGGCATGATAGATTTCTAGCTATTATGACCGATGTTGTTTCAAAGTATGGGCGCCGCCATACTTATTTTTTTGAGCGCTCGGGACTTGAATATTCAGTAAGAAACCTTAAGTTTTGGATTAGTGCCGGCGGCCGCATTGTGTTACACGATATTCAATACTTGATTTGTTGGAAAAACGTGTATGATCCAGGTGTTATACTAAGACTTGTAAGTTTGTATTATGAAAATGGCGGAGGCTTTTCCCTTAATGCTCTTATAAGTATTAATATGACTCTGGAAAGCGGGCGAATGAAAATTTTTCAAAATTTGGAGGTTTATGATGATCCGTTCCGCGTCTCTCCACCTTCTGGAAAAGGTGAGTTTAAAAAAGAACCGGTTTCTAATAGTTTGGGAATTATAATGAGTGCCAGAGTAGACCCAAGCAGATTAAGACCGCGGAAGGAAATCCAATAGATTGCCGGACGTCGAACATCTTCTGTTTGAAAGCAACGCATCATTAAAAGCCAAGGAAAATATTTCCTTGGCTTTTTTTTGTTATTTTTGCGTTATTGTGTTATTTTTTATTTCGTAAAAATCAGCAGAATTTTGTAATGAATAAAAAAGTTCAGGGTTGGTAGCCGTAATCCATGCCTGCAATCCAAGTTCTTTTATTTTTTGTAAAAGAGCTTCACGTTTGCCATCATCAAGATGAGCAGCTACTTCATCCAGCAATAATATAGGAGCAAATCCTTGATATAAAATTTGGCACTTAGTCTGCGCTAAAATTATGCTGATAAGAAGAGATTTTTGTTCACCGGTAGAGCATAATTCCGCCGGCATATTTTTCTTTTTGTAAAATACCTTAAAATCTGTTCTGTTCACGCCGTCAACATTGTCATTATATAATATTTTTTTGCGCCCTTCAGCTAGCTGTTTCATATAAAAATCCTCGACATCAACAGCAGGCATGGTATCAAGAAGTTTTTCTATTGTTCCTTCTAATTTTAAAATAACATTAGGAAACACATCATCGGGTTCATTTTCGATAAAGCGATTTAATCGGGCTATTTGTTCCCGACGGGCGGCGGCAATAGCAACGCCGGTGGTTGCCATATTTTCTTCGATTCCCGACAACCATGCGCTGTCTGCACGGCCGTTGCTGTTTTTAATCAATTGATACCATTGTTTATATAAATGCTCAAAATTAGCGGTTCTTTTGGCATGTTCATTATCAAAAGCATAAACCAAACGATCTAAAAAGCTGCGCCGTGGCTGAGAACCTCCGCGGAACAGCCTGTCCATCTGCGGTGTCAGCCAAATTGCAGATAGAAAATGTCCCAACTCTCCTTGTGATGAGATTTTCTGTCCGTCAATTTTAACGATTCGTTTGTTATAAATATTGTTTTCGTCATCATCTTCGCGCAAAATATTTTCAACCGCTGTTCCTATTTCAAAATATTCGCCGTTTTTGCTCACATTTGCCGAAACTGCCCATGAACTGTTGGACGGAGTATAGCCGTTTTCTATAACTGCCGGAGTAAAACGCCGTATATCCGATAGTTTGGCGCTCCTCATACCTCTCCCCGGAGTTAAAAAAGAAACAGCTTCCAAAATATTTGTTTTACCGCTTCCGTTTTCGCCGGTAATGATAATAGGGCGCAGTTCGGGATTTATGCGTAGAAAAGCATAGTTTCTGAAATCAGTTAAAGTCAGACGCGTAACGCCTGACTTTTGTGCTGTAACAAATTGAATATTTTGTGCTAAATTATCCAACTCAGACCCTCATAGGCATTAAAACATAAATAGCGCTGCTGTCTGATGTGTCGTGGATAACTGACGGTGAAGAAGCGTCTGAAAAGCTTATTTGAACAGACTCGCCTTTAATTTCAGCCAAAATATCAAGCAAATAACGGAAATTGTAGCCTATTTCCAACGATTCGTTATCATATTTGGCATCAATTTCCTCTAAAGCCGAACCTAAATCCGGACTGGTTGTCGTAATAATAACTTTACCTTCTTCGGTAATCATTTTTATGGCGCGGGTTCTTTCGGCAACAACTGAAACACGATCAACCGCATTGGAAAGTTCTTTAACCTGAACTTCAAGCAATTTGTCCGTGTCGGTTGGAATAACGCGTTCATAATCTGGATAAGTTCCGTCAATTAACTTAGAAGTTAATGTAACTTCTTCCAGTGTAAAGCGAACCTTGTTTTCTGACAAAGATATCAAAATATTTTCAGCTTTGGTATCATCAAGAAGTTTGCGTACTTCGCTGATAGTCTTTCTTGGAATGATAACGCCTGTAATTTTATCGGCTCCTTCTGGCAGCGGCGATTCAACACAAGCCAAACGGTGTCCGTCGGTTGCAACGATTCGCAAAACTTTTGCTGAACCTTCATTTTTCGCATGAATATATAAACCGTTCAGATAATATCTTGTTTCTTCTGTTGAAACCGCAAATTGTGTGCGATCAATTACATCTTTCAATTCTTCTCTGCTCATGTTGAAGTTAATTGGCAGGCTGTCACCTGAAATAACCGGAAAATCTTCAACGCCGATTGTTGATAGGGCAAATTTTGAACGGCCGGAAGCAATGCTCAGCTGCCCTTTGTCATCAGGAAAAGTCAATTCAACTTCTGAACCGTCAGACAATTTGCGGACAATATCATACAACATATGAGCCGGAGCAGTTGTTGCACCTGTTTCATTGATTTTAGCATCAACGATTTCGGTAATTTCTGTATCCATATCTGTAGCCTTAAAGCTTATACCGTCGCCTAATGCTTCTATTCTAACGTTGGATAAAACAGGAATAGTGTTTCTTTTTTCAACAATGCTTTGAATATGACTTAAAGTTTTTAATAAAATCGCGCGTTCTATAACAAATTTCATGACATTATTCCGATAAAATATTAATATTTCCGATACGCAAAATCATAGCACAATATTGTTTTTTCAAAACTGAAAAATGCAAATTTCAACAGCTTTTTATATTGTACCAAAATAAAAACCGGAAAAATCCGGCTTTTATTTTTTTTACATTTCTAAGCTTCCAGCGAACGTCTGAGAGCTTCAACGCTTTCCGCTACGCTTTGGTCTTCTTTTATAAGTTCTTCCACTTTACGAACGGCGTGCATAACCGTTGTGTGGTCGCGGTCAAATTTGCGTCCTATCTCAGGAAGGGAGCGTAAAGTTAACAGCTTTGCCAAATACATTGCAACCTGTCGCGGACGTGCAACTGTGCGCGCACGGCGGGATGATTGCATTTCTTTAACTGAAATATTGAAATATTCAGCAACTTTTTTCTGAATTTCATCAATAGTCGTTCTGCGGTCGTATGAACGCAACATATCTTTTAATACTTCCTGTGTGTTTTCGAGAGTTATTTCTCTGCCGGGGAGTAATTGGCTGTGGGCGATAATACGGCGTAAAGCGCCTTCCAATTCACGAATATTGGATGTGATTTTCTGGGCTAAAAATTCAGCAACTTTTTGTGGCAGTTCGCAATTTAACTGTTTGGCTTTGGCTTGCAAAATGCCGATTCTCAAATCAAAATCTGTCGGATGAATATCGGCGACCAAACCGCATCCAAGGCGTGAACGCAGGCGGGATTCAATGCCTTCCAAATCAGAAGGAGATTTGTCGGCCGAAATAATAATCTGACGGCCTTCTTCTATAAGTGAATTGAATGTATAGAAAAATTCTTCCTGAGTGTTGTCTTTCCCGCCCATAAATTGCACATCGTCAACCATTAAAACATCAACGGAACGAAATTGTTCTTTGAAAGCTGCAGTGTCTTTGTAACGCAAAGCTCGAACAAATTTATACATAAATTTTTCAGCAGAAAGATAAACAATATTTTTTTCAGGATTGCGTTGTTTTATATGCCATGCAATTGCGTGCATCAGGTGGGTTTTACCTAAACCGACGCCGGAATATAAAAACAGCGGGTTAAAAGGAATATCGTCGGATTCTGCTACTTTTCGAGCTGCTGCGTATGCAAATTCGTTAGTTTTTCCAACAACGAAATTATCAAAAGTATATTGCGGATTGAGCGGCACCGAAAGCGACTGATTGGGATCGGCAAAGTTAACATAGCCGTTGTCTGGCTGCAAATCACTTATTCCCGACTGATAAAGATTTTGAGGAGCCGGACTGGAAAGAATTTTCTTAGTTAAAGAACGACAGGACGGAGTATGTACACCGTTAATATTTTCTTCTTCTGCTGCTTGAACAATAAAATTAATATTTTTAATTTCTGGGTTTTTCTTTTCCCAAATTTTATGAATTCGGTCTGAGTAGTTGGTTATTACCCAATTGCGCATAAAACGAGTCGGAACGCAAATATTCATAACACCGCTTGAAAAAGAACTGATGCTCAGCGGTTTAAGCCAGCTGTCAAAAGCTTTTTCTCCAACCTCTTGTTTGAGTTGAGAACAAATCTGTCCCCATTCGTCTTGGACGGCGTCGTAGTCGTTCCGTATTGCTTCATCAGACATTATCTTACTATCCTCTATAAAGTCCAAAGGTTAAAACAGATAAATCAATAATTCATCGATTTGATGGCCTGATAATAAAAGGTTAAAAAATAAAAAACAACAGAACATTTTTAGAACATTGCAATTAAATTCCTTGACATAGCGAAAGCCAGAGAGTCGCAAAGATTCTGCCGTTTTTAGGCTAAAAAGACAACAAAAACCGCTATCCTGATTTTAAGGTCAGGAGCGGTTTTCGTAATTGTAATTTTTATAAAAAATTAAAGAGCTTTAATTTTTGCAGACAAGCGAGAAACTGTTCTCGAAACAGTATTGCGATGCATAACGCCTTTATTAACAGCTTTCATCAATTCAGACTCGGCAGTAATAAATGCGGTTTGTGCAAGAGCTTTATCTTTAGCAACAATAGCAGCTTCTACTTTCTTAACAAAAGTACGAACTCTGCTTTTGCGGGCACCGTTAATCATGCTGCGTTTCGTGTTTCTTTTAATTCTTGTCTTTGCCGATTTATGATTGGCCATTTTTCAATTCCTGTAAAATTAAGTTAATTACTAAATATTTTCTGATATGCTTTATAAACTCTTACAAGCTTCTAAGTCAACAAAATTTTTGCAAAAAAGTCGAATTCTTCTATTTTTTTATCATATTTTCAAGGTTAATTCGAAATTCATCTGATTCCAAAGCGCTTTTGTAAACTTGTTTTTCAATTTCCAGTCCTTCTTCCAAATCAGAATTTCCGACAGAAGTTTTAATAAGTTCTTTAGAAGTATTTGTTGCCAAATCGGGCATAGAGGCAATTTTTTCAGCAGCCTTCATTGTTTGATCGTGCAAATACATTAAAGGTATGGTTCTGCTGACCAATCCGACTCTGTCGGCTTCTTTTGCGCCCATTGCGCGCCCTGATAAAATCATCTCCATAGCTTTAGCTTTGCCTATAGCCTTTGGTAGACGCTGAGTCGCGCCAAATCCGGGAACGGTTCCCAAGCACAGATCAGGCAAAGCAAACCATGTGTTGTCAGCGCAGAAGATCATATCGCAGGCTAGAGCAAGTTCAAAGCCGATGCCAATGGCATAGCCGCTTATTTCGGCTATCAAAGGCTTTTTTATATCTGAAATTTTGCTGAAATTATCGGCCATATCTTCCAATATGGCTGAGTTTATGGTTTTGACAAATTCAGTTGCATTTAATCCGGCTGAAAAAGCTTTCTCGCTTCCGCGCAACACAATAACTTTTACATCATCGCTCAAATCAAGTCGATTGATTTCGGCTGCCAAATTATCAAGAGACGGCGCGTCAATCCGATTGAGATTATCTTTGCTGGTCAGTGTTACAAGACCGATTGCGCCTACTTTTTCAACTTTTATATCTGTCATTTTATATTCCTAATCTTTGCTTTTAATCGTTATTCTGATTAAAATTGGTTTGCTTCTTTCTAAAGCTATGTCTAAAACTTCCATATCGCGTTCAAAATGTAAAGCTTTTTCTTTAGAATTGATAAAATTCCACCCTAATTGCGGCAATGTATTTTGATAAAATTTTGAAATTTTTGAAAAAGACAATTTTTTCGAAGTTATGTAAGCTTCATCAAAACGGCTTTCATCGTTGCCGAAAGAAATGCTTGAACTTTGAATTTGTTTTGTGCCGCTCATCAGCGGGATGTCATCCATGCCGTCTATAAAATCGGCGGCAAAAACCGAATTTGAAAATAAAACTAATATCAAAAAAACTTTATTTAATAATTTCATTTTTCCTCACTTTTGCAAAGTTGGACAATAAAAAGTTGAACGTCCGGCCAACACTTTTTTCTGAATGCCTCCTGTTTGGAGAAAGTTGCAAACACAATCCGGACAACGCTGTCCGGTTTTGTTATACACGCAATGCAGATTTTGAAAATATCCCAAACTGCCGTCCGGCTTTTGATAATCGTGCAAGGTTGAGCCTCCGTTGTCAATGGCTTTTTTTAAAATTAAACGTGTACAGTCCACAATTTTGCAGCATTCTTTTTCGTTTAATAAACAAGCTGGGCGGAGAGGGGAAATTCTGGCGGCATATAAAATTTCTGAAGCATATATATTGCCGATTCCGTTTATAATGCTTTGATCCAGCAAAACTTCTTTTATCGGTGCTTTTTTGTTTTTTATTTTGTTCAGCAAGTATATTTCGGTGAGTTCGGCGTCAAAAGGATCCATTCCCATTTTGCAAAAATATTTGCTTTTTCGCAGATTTTCCGTCAAAGTATATGTAAACAGACCAAAACGCCGTACATCGTTATAAACAATCCATCCGTGATTTGTTTCTATTATAATATGATCGTGTTTTTCTTTTTGAGAAGGCAAATCAGCAAAGGTTTTTATTTTACCGCTCATTCCTAAATGCCAAATCAAGGATAATTTATTGTTTAAATCAATAACAATATATTTTCCGATTCTTCGATATAAAAGGATGTTTGCACCGCTAATTTTTTCAGTTATATCTTCGGGAATTTTTTCTCTTAAATGGCCGTTATTTATATGTACAGATAATATTTTAGCATTGCCTATAAAACCTGCAATGCCGTTTTTAACTGTTTCGACTTCTGGCAATTCTGGCATTTTTCTTTTGTCCTTTTATCTTAAAAAACAGTATAGAAAAGCCGAAATTTTTTTGCAATTGTTTATTTGTCAACGAGACTGATTTGTTCTAAAATTTCATTAACAAAAGATTGGCTGCCTATGCCGTGTCTTCGGGTTTTTATTTCGCCCATCGGGGATTTGTTATAAAAATAAAGCATAATAAACAAACGGGTATAATAGGTTAGTCCAAGTCCGCAACTATTACTGTTTTCGATAAGTTCTAAAAAATCATTGCGGGAAACATGCTCATTTTTGCATATAGAATCAAGCAAACGCCATTCCGTAACGCACAAACGCATACTTGTGCGGCGGTTATTTATGAAAAGAACTTTGTTAAGTAGTTTTGTCATTGGTATTATCTGTCCCTATAAACAATATTATTGCCATAAGTTATCTTTATGAGTATATTAATAATAGAAAATAAACACAACTAAAAAAAGAAAAAAATAATAATAAATGCCAAAAGTCGTAAGAAGCAAAAAATATTATAATCCTCAGCGTAAAGACGAAGGATGCAAGTGTGATTTTCCGGGGTGCACAAAAGCAGGAGAGTACCGTGCTCCGAAAGACCGTTCATTGAAAGAGTATTATTGGTTTTGTCTGGAACATGTGCAGGCTTACAATGCCGGTTGGAATTATTATGACGAAGAGGCAGAAACCGAACCTCATCCTGAAAACGAAAAAAAAGCGAGAATGCATTTTAAGGGGTATCGTTCAAAAGTTAATTATCAATACGGATATAAAATCAAAGACGACTATGGATTTTTCGGAGATTATGCCGAAAATTTTGATTCGCGTAATAGTGTTTATTATACGGAACAGGAAAAAGAGTTTTTGAAAATTATGGAGCTTTCGGGAGATGAAATTTCCATACCTTTGCTGAAAAAGCAATATAAAAAATTAGTAAAAAAATATCATCCCGATTTAAACCGAGATGATAAAAATGCCGAAGAAAAATTTAAACAACTTTCAACGGCATATCAGGCATTGCTTAAAAAATTTTCCTAAATTAAATTCGTTTGCGGCGTAAAAGAATGCGGATAACGCCGGTGCCTCCGTCTTTTGGGGCAGGGTGATCGATTATAAGTATCAATGGTCTGATTTCTGGTAAATTAAGCCACTGCGGAACACGGTCTTTCAATACACCGCGGGCAGCAAAAAAATCAAAATCATCGGAAGCGTGAAGACCTTTTCCGGTTATGATATGTATGCAGCGTTTTCCTCTCAAATAGGAATTTTTTACAAAATTTATAACTTTGTCGAAAGCTTTATCTTCTGTATAACCGTGCAAATCAAGTTCAGCTTCGGTTCTGAATTCTCCATTTTTAAAACGACGAACAGTTTTGGCATCAATATTTGCATCTTGTCCGATTTCCAGATTTTCAAGCCTGTTACCGCTGTAAACGGTATTGGCTGTAATTTTGGGCGTGATTTTAAATTTCGGCAAAGGACGTTCGGTGTGATGCGCTTCTTTTTTTAAGGG
>CAVIWQ010000009.1:1871-14711 GCA_963646605.1 Bacteroidaceae bacterium | reverse complement strand
TTCATTATCAGTCGAGTCCATCGCGCTGCCCTTTCGGAATTAAGATAAAATATTTTCCGATGGAATTCATACTTCCGGCAGCAGCTAAAACATCATCGCCGCCGCTTCCCCAAAAATAATCCCCTCTGACAACGCCTTTAATAGCGCTGCCGATATCTTGTGCTGCTACCAATTTATTTAGCGGCGTGCCGTTCGGTTTGGTTGTTGAAAGCCATAAAAGACTGCCGAGAGGAATAATTTCACGGTCAACAGCCATACTGCGCCCTCCCTGCAAAGGCACGCCGAAAGCTCCCAAAGGTCCTGTTTCTTTAATAATTCTATGGAAAATATAGCGGGGATTCTGCTGCATATATTTTTTTGCTTCTTCAGGGTGTTCTTGCAGCCATTTCTTTATTTCAATCATATTGGCTTTTCCTGCCGGCAATAATTTATTTTGCAAGAGAATGCTGCCTATTCCTCTGAAAGGAAGCCCGTTGCTGTCGGCAAAACCCACTCTTATTTTTTCCCCGTTATCCATATAAGCAACGGCAGAGCCTTGTATTTGCATAACGTGAATGTCTATAAGACTGTCGCCCCACATTAAAACAGGGGCGTTAATTCCTTTGTTTTCAATATCGGCGCGGTTATAATAAGGTATCATTTTTTTATTATCAACGCGTCCGACCAACCGTTTGTTCGGAAGAGATTTATCAAAATCCCTTAAATTTATTTCAATTAAATCATTTGGTTTTTGATAAATTGGATAACGGTATTTGCCATATTTTCGAAATGAGGCATTAATTTGCGATTCATAATAAGCCGTAAATTTGCCGTCGGCGTTTCCGTCATCTAAAACCAAAAACGGGGTAAAGCGTTCTTCTATAAACTTCCTTAATTCGGTGCTGTTGTTAAACTTTGTTTTCTCTAAATCACGGCATATATTTTTATATAAATTTGTATCTATTTTTATAGCGCTGTTTGCCAGCCAATCTGTTGAAATTTTGCTAATTCTTTGACAATTCTTTTTTAGGGCAGGCAGCATCTCAAAAAAATTGTCTTTCTTCCATCCTTCAAGCTCATCAAAAGCGGCGGCCTGTAATTCCGCTTTTGATGTTATGGGGGTTGAAAGATCTTTGGGTTTGTTTTCTTTTTGTTGAGGGCATGCCGTCAGCAGCAGGACGGCAAGTAAAATAAGTTTTTTCATTTTTTTGTTGAAATCAGCAGCCAATTAGGGCTTGTAGAGTTAATATTGCGTTCAAAAGTCCAAACATCAGTAATTGATTGGATAAAGTTTTCGTCACCTTCAATAACTTTTCCGTCAGAATTGCGTAAAACATTTGCCTGCTCGCTGACAAATCTGACACTGATTTTTGCATTGGACGCGTCATCGATTTCCGCATGGATAATTTCAACGCTGTTAAAACCGATAAAATCAGTTTCGGCGGTAATTCCATCAGCTTTACGTTGTTTGATGATTTCTTCAAAACGCTGGAAGAGATTTTTTTCAATCAAAGACTTAAGAGTTTCCAAATCAGCTTTTGCAAAAGCAGTGACAATCATTTCAAAAGCACGTTTGGCTCCATTTAAAAAAGTATCTTTATCAAACAGAGGGATGGAATTTAGCGTTTTTTCAATTTCGGTCATTTCCTTTGATTCTGCTTTTAATTCTCCGCCGTTTACAGTGTCTTTTTGTTCGGCATGACGCATATTTTCTTTCATCAATATGTCAAAAATTTTAGCAGCGCTTTCCTGACTGATGGGCGTTGATGCGTTGTTTGCTCGTGTGCCGAGCAAACTCCATAGTTTTTGAAAGATAATTACCACTACAACCAGCAGAATTATAATATCTAAAGCCATTTTTTCCTCTGTAAAAGTATAAAAACAATCTTGGATACAATATAGCTTAAATGTTGATATTATCAACCGAATTATTTGACCTTCGGCAATATTTATTATACGTTGTTTTAGAGATTAAAATATTTTAAGGAGAAATAAAAAATGGACGAACAGCCAAAAAATGCGGCGATAACCATTCACGGGCAATTTATAAAGGATTTGTCTTTAGAAATACCTCATGCCCCTGAAATTTTCAGCGAAATTAAATCGGCTCCTAAAATGGATGTTCATATTGATGTTAAGTCAGAGCCGAAAGGCAATGGTATGTTTACTTCTCAGCTTGACATTGCAATGACTGGCAAAATTGAAGAAAAAACTTTGTTCGTGCTTGAACTTTCGTATATGGCTTATGCGGAAATAAATGTTCCTGCCGAACATTTGGAGCCGATTTTGATGATAGAGCTCCCTCGCTTAATATTTCCATTTGCCCGCAATGTGGTTACACAATGTTTAACCGAAGGCGGTTTGCCTCCGTTTATGCTCAATCCTATAGATTTCGGCGCGCTTTATGCCGCCCGCAAGCAAGCTGAAGCAGAAAAAGGACAGGCAAATTAAACTTATTTCTAAAGTTGAAAAAATCCCCTATTTTTATAGGGGATTTAAATTTATCTTTTGGTTTTATCCGTAATTTGCTGTGGCTTTTGAGATGTTGACCCGATTTGAAGATTATCCTCTTGTCCGAGAAGAGAATTTATAATATCCATCGGATTTCTGCCTTCAAGCAATTGTTGTTTTGCCACTTCAGACATAACCGACTGCATAACAGCGCTGCGATAAGCGTTTTGAGCTTGAATTAAGCTCTCTTCTGCAATTCTGTTTTCTTTTTCGGTAAATTTGCGGTGAAATCTTGCAAATTCATACAGAGGATCGCCGCCTCTGTTATAGTCTTTTAGTCCTGTCAGATGCGTCTTTTCATCAACCAAAGCTTTTATGCCGCCGCATTCTGTGTCGCGATATAGCTTCCAATCTTCGATGATTTCCCAATTTATGGCTTGCATAACATTTTCAGCACTGATTTTACCAAAGTTTATTTCTTTAACATTATTGGGATAATGGTAAATTGTAATATTGTTTTCAAAAAAGTTTTTATTTTCGTTCAGTTTACGGCGGGCGTTTGTCAGTGCATGGCTTAAACAAACGGCAACCAAAGCGAATTTTAATTCTTCATTGGTTTTATAAATAATTTTCAGCGGTTTTTTCTGTACCTCAGGTGTTTGTAAGGCTTGATTAACACAAAATTCATTCAGGTTTTGCAGAGCGGCAAGCTGGTCATCAGACAAAGGGATATTGCTTACAATTGTACATGTCAGCGCCTGATTGATTAAATTTTGAACATCTTCATTGTTCATCTTACAAATCCTTTTGCAAAAAATTCAAAAAGTCTGCGACCATTTTTTTGTAAACATCTTTTTTAAATTCTACAATTTCAGATGGTGTTATGTCAATATCAACCCATTTCCAATTAACAAATTCAGGTTCTGCCGTTTGAAGATTTATTTCTTCATCTTTTCCCGTAAAACGGAATAAAACCCAATTCATAGCTTGTCCGCGTTTTTTGAATTTATGGGCTATTGCCGGCGGAAAATCATAGGCAAGCGGAGGATCTATCACCGCTGCCACTTCAACTGAAGTAACGGACGTTTCTTCCTTTAATTCGCGGAAAGCCGCTTCCGTAAAAGTTTCGTTGTCTTCAATTCCGCCTTGTGGAAATTGCCATTGTCCGGATATATCTTTCCTTTCGCACCACAAAACCTGTTTGTTGCGGTTGAAAACGACAATTCCCACATTTTTGCGATAAGGATAAACCATTATTTTCCTTTATTGTTTTGATTATAAATGCTTAAAGCTTTTATTGTGTCGACAGCTCGCAATAATTGATAATCTTTTTTCAATTCTTCATCTTTGGCGCTGTCATCGTCATTTTCTTTTTTCTTGCTGCCGGTATCAATGTTGTCATTTTTCAAAGCATTTTTCAATTCGGCTTCACTGATGGTTAATCCGTCATTGTTCAACAGCTCAACTTTTGCCGGTTTTACTTCAATATCCGGTTCAATGCCTTTAGCTTGAATAGAACGTCCGGAAGGAGTGTAATAACGGGCGGTGGTCAATCTGATGGCTCCGTATTTTCCGAAAGGAATAACGCTTTGTACAGATCCTTTTCCGAAAGATTTTTCCCCGAGAATTACAGCGCGTTTATGATCTTGCAAAGCGCCTGCCAAAATTTCTGAAGCGGAAGCCGAACCGTCGTTGATAATAACGACAATAGGCAATCCTTGAGCTATATCTCCGGCAGTTGCGCTGTATTTTAAAGTGTCTTCTTCATTGCGGGAACGTGTTGAAACAATCTCGCCTTTATCAAGAAATAAATCTGAAATGGCAACGGCCTGATCAAGCAATCCTCCCGGATTATTGCGAACATCAATAATTAATCCTTTGATTTTGTTATTTGTTTTCTTTTGCATTTTTGCAAATTCTTTTTTTATTGTCGCATCAGAACCATCGTTAAAAGAAGAAATGCGGATATAAGCGATGTCTTTTGCTTTTATGTCGCTTTTAACCGATTGAATTTTTATTTCTTCGCGTTTCAGGGTAACATCAAAAGGTTTTTCATTAGCGCGGCGGATAGTCAGTTTTATTTTTGTTCCGACTTTTCCCCGCATTTTTTCAACGGCTTCATTAAGGCTCATTCCGATAACCGGAGTTCCGTCAATTGTGATAATATAATCTCCAGGTTTCAATCCGGCGCGAAAGGCAGGAGTGTCGTCAATCGGAGATACAACTTTGACTACTCCGTTTTCCATAGTGACTTCAATGCCCAGTCCCCCGAATTTTCCTTGGGTTTGTTCATTCAGATATTTAAAACTTTTGGCGTCCAAAAAGCTTGAATGCGGATCAAGAGACGATAACATTCCGTTAACAGCGGATTCGATTAATTTTTGATCGCTGACTTCTTCAACGTATGAAACTTTTGTTCTTTCCATAACTTCTCCGAAAAGGTTAAGCATTTCATATGTATCAAAGTTTTCTTCTTTGGCGGCGTTTTTTTTGTCTGCTGCAGTAACACAGCTTGTTGTGCCTAACAAAATGTTAATTGTTAAAGTAAAAATCGTAAGTTTTTTTAACATAATCTTTTTCCTGTTAAGGTTGTTTAATCTGAAATCCAAGCAGCCGGATCAATAGGTTTATTGTTTTTGCGAAGTTCTACGTATAGGTTGCTGCCTTCACTGTCAGGCATTTGACCGATTGGTTCGCCGGCCAACAACATTTGTCCGACTTCGCAATCAATATCTTCCATACCGGCCAGAAGAGACATATAGCCATCGCCGTGTTCAATAATAATTAATTTGCCGTAGCCGCGGAACGGTCCCGCAAAAATGACTGAACCGTCATAAGGCGAAATAACTTGCGCCTGTGGGCGTGTCCGGATTGAAATACCTTTAGAAGTAACGCCTTTGGAAGTCTCAGCCCCATAGGCAACCGCAATAGGCCCGCGAGCCGGTTTAGACAAGTGTCCGCGCGCTTTGGCAAAATTCTTTCCGGTTTCTTTTATAAACTCAGGTTTTGATTTTATCAAGTCATCACTTTCAGCAGTTTCTTGTTTTTCCTGCTCTTGTCTGTATCTTTCGAGTTCTTCTCTTTCACGGCGTTCTTTTTCTCGGCGTATCTTTTCCATTTTTTCACGGGCTATTCTTTCCCGTTCCAATTTGTCCAGCAATTCTTTTATATCTTTTGCCTGATCAGCCAATTGTTTTATTTTTTGTTTGGTTTCGGCGGTTTCTGTTTTGAGCTTTGTGCGCATAGCTGATTTTTGCGACATTAATTGGCGCATTTTAGTATGCTCTTTTTCAAGGGCTGCTTTGCTGCGGGAAACATTAACCATCTGTTGTTCTATATTTTTTTTCTTAGCAGAAATTGTATCCAGTCTCAAACGAATCTGAGCGGCCTGTTCTGCCAAATAAGGGACTGTTTCGCGCAATAACATGGCGCTTCGTATTATTTCTACGGGTGTTAAAGGCTGTACAAAAAGTGATTCGGTTGGCTTGAGTGCCAAATTTTGTAAAGCGTATAATGTTTTAATTAAATTTTTATCTTCGGTTGTAAAACTTTCTTCAGCGTCTTTAAGTTCTTTTTGTAAATCAAGCAGTTTTTTTTCCATAGCCGAGGTTTTGTCTTCTATATTTTGAATCTGCTTGGCTTTTTTTATCATAGCGCGGTTGATTTGGTCTAATTCCCGATTTATTTCCGCTGTCTGCCGCTGAAGTTTTTTATGATGGTTGTTTTGTTGTTGAACTTGTCTTCGCACATATTCAAGATCCTGTTCCGATACGACGGCAGCATTGGCGCTGCAAATTATTGTCAGCGCCATAACCATCGCATACGGAAACAGAGTCTTAAAATTCACAGTTGATCGGCCTTTATTTTTTTATCAATAAAGATTTACCGGTCATTTCGGAAGGTTGTTCTATTCCGATAAGGTCAAGCAGTGTTGGTGCTATATCGGCCAATTTTCCTTTTTCTAATCCGGCAATATTTTTAGGAGCATTGATTAGTACGGCTTGAACATCGCCGACAGTGTGTGCTGTGTATGGCTGTCCTGTTTTTTCATCAACCATTTTTTCAGCGTTGCCATGATCGGCGGTAACTAAAATAACGCCGTCAACGTCTTTAATGGCTTTGACAACACGTCCCAAACATTCGTCAACTGCAGCAACGGCTTTGAGAGCAGCTTCCATAATTCCGGTATGTCCGACCATATCACCATTAGCGAAGTTGCAAATGATTACATCAAATTTTTGATTTTCAATAGCATCAACCAATTTGTCGGTGACTTCATAAACAGACATTTCCGGTTTTAAATCATAAGTTGCAACTTTCGGGCTTGGAATCAAAATGCGTGATTCACCTTTAAATTCTTTTTCTTCTCCGCCGTTGAAAAAGAAAGTAACGTGAGCGTATTTTTCAGTTTCAGCAATTCTCAGCTGTGTCAGTCCGTGGTTGGCAACAACTTCGCCGAAGATATTGACCAAAGCTTCAGGCGGAAACATTGTCTGCATAAAGCGGTTGTGATCTACTGAATATTCAGTCATACCTACAGCCATGGACAATTCGATAATTTTTTTACGGGCAAATCCTTCAAAAGTTTTATCTGCTAATGCATATAAAATTTCACGGGCGCGGTCAGCACGGAAATTTGCCATTAAAACGGCGTCTCCGTCTTCAAATCCTTTATAATCGCCAAGGGTGCATGGAATAACAAATTCATCTGTTACTTTATCGGCATAAGATGATTTGATAGCTTCTTCTGCGGTTGCAAAACGTTTTCCATCTGCCAATACCATATTGTTATAGGCTTTTTCAACTCTATCCCAGCGTTTATCCCGATCCATAGCGTAGAAACGTCCTGATAAAGTGGCGAGTTTTACTTGTTTGAATGTTGAAATGCTTTTTTCAAAATCAGCTAAAAATCCGGCGGCAGATTCCGGCGGTGTGTCGCGTCCGTCTAAAAAGGCGTGAACATCAGTTTTAATGCCGTTGTCATTTAAAATTTGTGCCAAAGCGACAATATGTGCTTGTGAAGAGTGAACACCGCCGGGTGACATCAACCCCATTAAATGACAAGTTTTTTCGTTTGTTTTTAAAGTTGAAATAAGTTTTTGCAAAACAGGATTTTGGGCTAAACTTCCGTCTTTTATTGCCTGATCAATTTTAGGCAGGTCTTGCATAACCACTCTGCCGGCGCCGAGATTGGTATGTCCGACTTCCGAGTTGCCCATTTGTCCTTCCGGCAAACCGACAGCCAATCCGGAAGTTTGGATTAGATTATGCGGATATTCTTTAAGATAACTGTGCCAATTTGGAGTGTGTCCTTGTTCAATGGCATTATCAGGAGTTATTTCTTTGCGATAGCCCCAGCCGTCAAGAATGAGCAGCATAACAGGTTTTTGTTTCATTTTTTTATCCTTCTTAAAAAACTACGATAAATTACGATTCTTTTTTTCTGTGCACAATTATATATAATTACGGCAATAAGAAAAGCATAATTTTTATTGAATCTGTAACATTAATTTTTTCCATATTTCAGCGGGTAAAGTTCCTCCGCTTATGTTTTTCATTGGGGAATTGTTGTCGTTTCCGACCCATACAACAGCAGTGTATCCGCGTGAAAAACCGGCAAACCAGGCATCGCGATAATCTTGGGAAGTTCCGGTTTTACCTGCGGCAAAAAAAGGTAAACGTGCTTTTTTGCCGGTTCCGTTTTCAATAACGCTCTGCAGCATTGAGGTTATATTCTCTATAGCGTCATCGCTGATGATTTTATTTTTTTCATCAGCAGTTCTCTCATAAATTTTATAACCGTCTTTGCTGTAAATTTCATTAATAGAATAAGGCCAGTTTGCATATCCGCCGTTGGCGATGGTTGAATAAGCAACGGCCATATCTATAATTTTAACTTCAAAACTGCCAAGAGGCATGGACGGTGCATTGTTTATAGGAGTGCTGATTCCCATTTTATGAGCCAATTCGATGATTTTTTGTTTTGAAATTCGATTGCTTAAATCAATGGTCGCCAAATTCAGTGAACGGCGGAAAGCATCTTTTACCGATACTTTTCCGTAATATCTTTTATCATAGTTTTCTGGTTTCCATTTCCCGATAGCAATGGGTTTGTCTTCTATAATGTCATTCGGCTCAAAACCGTCTTCCAGTGCTGCAAGATAAACAAAAGTTTTGAATGAGGAGCCTGGTTGCCGCAAAGCCTGAACAGCGCGGTTGAATTGACTGCTGCGGTAACTTATGCCTCCAACCATAGCTTTAACCGCCCCGCTGTTATCAATAACGACGATGGCGCCGTTTGTCACATTGTTTTTGCGGTTAGCGGCAACAGCCTGTTGCAAAATTGTTTCAGCAGCTTTTTGTAATTTTCCATCAAGCGTGGTATAAACATTTATATCAGTATCACGTTCGCCGATATAAGCATTTACTTCATTATAAACCCAGTCGGCAAAATATTTTCCGCCGTCAAAATTGTATTTGTTGCTGCCTATCGGCATTTTTAGAGCCAAAGCTTTTTGCTTTTCTGTTATTTTTCGATTATCGACCATGTTTTGCAGCACTACGGTTGCCCGTTCGACCGCTCGTTTTTTGCTTGAAATCGGATTATAGCGAGCCGGTGCTTTTAATAGTCCTGCTAAAATAGAGGCTTCCATCATATTTATATCATGAGAGCTTTTATGAAAAAATTTTTGCGATGCCGCTTCTATTCCATAAGTTCCGGCTCCCATATAAACCCTATTCAGATAAAGGGTTAAAATTTGATTTTTTGTAAACTTCTTCTCCAGCCAGAAAGCCATTAGCAATTCTTGAACTTTGCGTTTTATATTTTTTTCGGGAGTTAAAAACAAATTTTTGCTGACTTGCTGTGTGATGGTGCTTCCGCCTTGAACATAGCGTCTGTGGATTAGGTTGACTACCATTGCTCGCCCGAAAGAAACAAAATCAAATCCAAAATGGGAATAAAAACGCCTGTCTTCGGTAGAAATAACAGCGTCGCGAACATATGACGGAAGATCCTTGGCGTAAACTATTTCGGAATAAACGCCGCCGTATGATTCTATTTCCTGTCCGGATTCGGTTAAAATCGTTGTGGCCGGCAGTCTGGTGCGTTCAATGGCTTTTGATATATCGGGCAGAGTCATCCAGCAATAAAAAATATATCCGCCGCATATTATACTGACAATAAGAAATGATATAAGAAAAAATTTCAGCCAGAACCGATTGTTTCCTTTAGATTTTTTTCTGCTGTTTTTACGCTTTGTTTTTATGCTTTTCTTATTTTTTGCCGTTTCTTTTTTATCTGCGGATTTACGGGTTATTCTTTTATGGGGTGCTTTGCTCATGTTTTGCCTCATTGCGATTCTTACCCCAAAAATAACAAAAATAAGTTATTATAAAATTAAGCTTTTAAGCAAACATCTGGAGCTCTTAAATATAAAGGCTTCGGATAATCGAGATTTTTTTTGCTCCAGCGCAAATCTCCGCAGCGGGCTAAAGCTTCAATCGGCGGAATATCCGGCATATTGATGACATGCAGACTCAAACCGGACGGATGATTTAGAAATCTTTCTACCCCATCGCCGGTAAATGTTACTTTGTGGTTTCTCAGCTTGTCTATAATCTCTTCATAGTTCAAAGCTTCAGGAGCGCTTAGAGCTTTTTTGTGAATGTCAAACATCTGAAAATAGAAATCATTGCGCTTGGTTTCAATTATAACCGCATTGACTTCGGCAAGTTCATCAGGCTCAATATCTTCAATATAGGCTTCAAACGCGGAAACTCCGGTTAATTTTATATCGGGCAAAGCCAATTCGAAAGTGCGGGCAGCCGATAAAGAAGAACGCACGCCGGTAAAAGACCCCGGACCGGTGCAGACTGTAATTAAATCAATATCCTTCATTTTCAGATTATTGGCATCCAGTGCGGCCTTTATTGCGGGCATCAAGGCTTCGGATTGTCCAAAATCCATTTTTTGCACTGATTTGTATAGTGTGGCGCCGTCTTGGGTTAAAATTACCGAGCAGCTTTGCGCGGTTGTATCAAAAGCTAAATTGAACATCTTCTTGTTTACCGATTTGTTTTTATGTTTACTCTGTTGGCATAACTTTATATTATATGCAACAAAAATAACAGAAAAATTTTAAACGGATGAATAAAGAACTTCTTTTAGACATGTTTTATGCCGCGCCGGAATTGTGGTATATTCTTTTCGGTATAATTTCCATTTTAGCGGCTATAATAGTGTGGTTTTATTATACTATATTGAAATTAAAGCAAAAAAACTATTTTACCAGACGTTCGCAAGATAGATATGCCGAAACGATTAATGCGGCTAAGGACGGATATTATATTTTTGTTTATCCCGATGATCGTGTTAATGATCCGCGGCATACTATTGTCGAACATTGTTCGCGCCGGCTGGCGGTTATATTGAATCTTCCTTCGGGAATAGAATCAAAGTTTGATGAAATTCTGAAACATTTTTATAAAGACGATGCCGAAAAAATTTATAAATATGTGGCTTTGCTGCGTGAAGACGGAGTTTCTTTTGAAGATAAATTTGTTCTCAAAAACGGTAAAAATCTAAATTTGAGCGGTGCCCGTATCAGCGGAGCTGATGGCAGTATTTATGGTGATATTATTTGGTTTCGCGATATAAGCAATGATGCTTCTTATATAGATTCGTTACTTCGAGAACAAAAAAAGACAGACAATCTGCTGCATAATTTTGAAGATATGGTCGATAATTTGCCTTATCCGGTTTGGCTGCGCAGTCATGAACTCAATTTAGTTGCGGTTAATAAAAAATATGCCGAATTTGTAGGGACTGCCGATAAAAATGCTATTATTGCCGAAAATCTCGAAATCGACTGCGGAGGAAAGGATAAATCACTAAAGTTTTTGGCACAAAAAGCTCAGGAAAACAACTCGCCGCAAAATAAAATTATAAATTGCAATATAAACGGTTCGCGTTTTTGCTTTGAAGCTGTGGAAACACCTTTTCATAGCGAGGAAAGTTTGGATAAAATAGCCACAGTCGGAACATTGTTTGATATTAGCGAACTCGACGAACTTAAACATAATTTAAAACAACATCAAAATGCGCACCTCGAAATTTTGGGAGCACTTGGAACGGCTTTTGCCGTTTTTGACAGTAATTTTAAACTTTCTTTTTATAATCAGGCATTTAAATCTTTATGGCGTCTTGATGACGAATGGTTCGAGAGCGGAAATACTTACGGCAGTTTTTTGGATAATATAAGAGAAAAAAGACTTTTGCCCGAAGTGCCGGATTATCCTTATTTCAAAAGCGAAGAACAAAAAATGTTCGGTTCGATTCTTGAGCCGAAAGAAGATTTATTGCATCTGCCTGACGGTCGTTCCTTGCGCAGAGTGAGGGCTCCGTATCTGAAGGGCGGTCTTGTTTTTGCTTATGAAGATATTTCAGATCGCTTGGCTGCCAGCAGGGAATATAATTCTTTAATCAGCGTTCGACAGGAAATATTAAACAATATTGATGAGGCTGTTCTGATTTTTGAAGGGGATGGAAGACTTAAAATTTATAATCAGGCTTATGTCAATTTATGGAATGCGGATGAAAATATTTTAAACAGCGAACCCACTTTTAATGAATTGCTTGATACTCAAAAAATGTTTTTCAGCGGTGTATCTGATTGGCCGGCTTTGAAGAAAGATATCATCAGCCATTTATTCAGCAACAATACGCAGGCATTCAGTCTTAAACGCTCTGACGACAGTATTGTGGAGTGTTTTTCAACGCTTTTGTCTAATGAATCGATTATGGTTTTAATGCGTAAAGTTTCTTCGGTTTAATATTTGACAAAAAATATAAATGTGTCTAAATTATAAAAATAATAAACTTTGAGGAAATGCAATGGACGAAGATATTTTTCCGGAATCAAAGGAAGAGCAAGAAGATAAAGACGATTCCAATATGGAATGGAAAAAAAACGGTATTGATAAGCACGAGCGTTTAACCCTCAAAGTTAACGTTAAGGAAGCTAATTTATATAATGCTAATAAAAAGCGTGAAACCAAACCGCGTATAAAAGCCCGTACACCGCTTGAAGTTCCGAAAGGATTTAAAAAAATAAGCAAAAAAATACGCGATTCTTACGATGATGAAGAAGATGATGATGAATATATTTTAGTACCAGTTTTTATGGACAAAGAAATATCATCGCTTGAAAAAGCATTGACACCGCAAGAAAAGAAACAGCTTGAACAAATGGAAAGCGCAGAGGATATACATTTGCGCCAGACCATTGAAAAAGATATTCAACTGCAAAAAGCCGAAGAAATCATCAAAAAGGCGGGATTGGAAGTTGATCGCAAAATAACCAATCAAATGCGTGATAAAGTTACAAATGTTGAAGCTAAGGATTTAGC
>CAVIWQ010000009.1:0-1861 GCA_963646605.1 Bacteroidaceae bacterium | reverse complement strand
GCAAAAGAAAATCTGAAAAAAGAAAAATCCAAAGACGTTCTCAATCTTAAAAAACAAGATAAAGATTCCAAATCGGAAAAAACATTGCCTAAATTGAAAAATGCCGAAGAAAAAGAAGTTAAAAAGGTGATTATGGATGATGCTGAAAAAGATAAAAATTCAGTCAAAAAGAATTTGGAAAGAGAACAACAAAAGAAAAATGAAATCAATCCGGTAACCAAAGAAAAAGCTTCTGAAGAAAAAAACAGGCAGCCGGAAGCCAAACAAGAAGAAAAAGCAGAATTACAAAAAGAGGAGCAGCTGAAAGCTAAAACTCTTTCTGAAGAAGATAAGAAAACTTTGGATGAAAAAGCAGCTCGCCAGATTATTTTGGAAAAAAGCGGCCGTAAGGACACAAGTGCTGAAGCTTTAATCCAAAAAGAAGCTTTGGAATTGGAACAGGAACGGGAGCGCGAACGCGAACAGAAAGAAGATAATCAAAATACAAGACCGCTGCCTGCACAATACAGAGGCAGAAGCCGTTAAACATAACCATTTGTTTGAACTTGATTTTTGTTCTCAAATAAATTGTCGACGATTATTTCCATATTTTCATATTCTTTGGATTCTATAATTTTAACGATTTTAATTTCACGTTCGGTCAGAGGAACGTTGATTCTGATTTTATCGTAAAATTGGCGGCTTTTTTCTTCCATTTCGGCGGCTTCTTCACGCCAACCTGTTTCAGTGTAATATCCTGACAACATTTTGTTGGCGTTGGCAATTTGTTGGGTATAAATTTCTTCATCTGCCAAATTTAATACATTTGAATATGCCCAAACAGCTTGATCAAAATTTTCGAGTTTTGTGTAAATATCGCCTATTCTGCCCCAAGCGGTTACATTGCGCGGATTGAGTTCAATAGCCAATTCAAAGGCGCCCGCTGCTAAAGATTCGTTTTCAAAAGAAGCTAATGTGCCGAAAATTGTGGCGCAATTTGAAGTTTCGCACCACCGGCGTTCTTTATCTCGTCCTTCTCTCATAGATTTTATTTTGGAAATATTATTGTCAATCAAAGTTTCAAGCAATACTAAAGCCAATGTGCAGTCCCCTCTGGCAATATGAAAAATAGCGGTGGTTTCCTGCGGTAAAAGCTTATCGCTGTTAATTCTCTTAAATCTTCCGTTAAGGCATAAATAAATAAAAAACTTAATTGCAGTTATGGTTTGAATAATATCGTCCTCAGTATTGAGATGCTGATTTTTATACATAATTGTTTGAGCAATTTTGGGTTCATCAACGCCGCGTTCCAACAAATCAACAATTAATCCCAATAAATTGCGGAGTTTTTGAGGTTTCAGCCGATATTGAAATGCATCAGCAGAACGGATAAATTCGCCGTCATCAAATTTGGTTTTACGATCCCAGTCAAAATTAAAAGGCTGTTGACGACTGACAACATTTTTTTCTTTAGGGGCTTCCGGTTTTTGTATTTTTTCCAATCCTTCTGTATCCAAAGGAATATATTCATCATCTGTAAATCCAGAAATAGGGCGGTCAAGCCGATTATCGATATTCTTTTGGTTTTCGTTTTCCTGCGGGTGAGATTCCTGCATCGCGGCTATAATGGTTTTGATGTACCAAATTAATATTAAGGCCAGAACAAAAGTAATCGCAATCAAAAATAAGGACACAGCCAATAGCTTGTCTTGCGGCAAGGATAAAATATATTCTTCAACAGAATGATATGTGCGCTTGGAATAATCAGCGACAAATTTTGTAAATTTTTGAAGATTTAAAATGTTATCCATGTTTTTGTCGGCATTGTTTACAAAAAATTTTTTAAAGTATATAAAGACTATTATATAACACAACAAAAAAC
>CAVIWQ010000008.1:0-24622 GCA_963646605.1 Bacteroidaceae bacterium | reverse complement strand
TGTCAATTTTAATTAGACAAAATTTTCTACAATTTCGGCTTTTGGATTTTTTACATATCAGAAATAAAATTGCACACAAAAAAAGGAGTCCGAAAAACGGACTCCTGAAAATATATTGTAGAGATTCATTAACTAGTAGTTCTTTGCCTTCTTGTGGAAAAGACCCTTTACATAAAACGTTGCTCCAACAAAGAATCTCTGATCTTTGCTAGATTTTACATCTTCACCGTTTACCTTGAAGTTGTGCTTAACGTCATATGTGTGAGCTGAAAGCTCGATGCCCCAGCGAACAGCACCCATAAACTGGCGATGCTCATAACCAACTTTTACACCATAGGCAAAACCCATGCTGGTTGGTACAGAAGTGCCGTCAACCTTGATTTTATCATCCTCAAAGTTGAACTGGCTGTCGTTACGTGCCTCCTGAACACCTGCCTTAAGACCTACATAGAATTTGCTGGTCTCAAGCTTATTCTTACCCCACTTAGCTACTGCCAAGCTAGGCTCGAAAAATGCATTGAAAGCGCCGTAGCTCTTTCCATTGCCGTCTGAAATCTGAGAATAACCAGCGGTTACATCCCAGTCAACTCTCTTAGTGCTATAACCAAGTACAACACTGAAGTTGTAGCCGACAACACTCTCGCCAGAACCGGTATCAAAACCGCCTCCAGCCTTACCACCGAGGTTAAAACCATCGATAGTCTCTGCCTTCCAAACAACTGAGCTGTCAGGAAGAACCATCACCAATTCATCGTGGCGCATACCTCCCAACTGCTCGATATACTCGGCGTTGTATGAGGTTACTTGATTTGCTGCAGCAATTTGTCTTTCCTGTGCGTTTGCACTGAAAACGTTAGCTACTACTACGATAATTACACACACGATATTTTTTACAAAATTTCTCATAATTTTTTGAATTTTAGAAGTTGGTAAAAATCCTCACCGGGTGCAAAGCACACCGGAGAGGAAAGAAATAAAAAAAGAATTAACTACTCCGTCACAAAGGGCGTTTCGATATATGGATTCTGCTAAAAAACAAAGAACTCAAACGCTAAAATAAATTAACGCAAGCTCAATGAAGTATCAGCAGTTGTCTTACCGTTGTTAACGGCGTAGCTGATGGTAATTTTGTTACCCTCAATCTTATAGCTCTGAGCCTTAGGAGTAGGAGTAACATCCTTACCAATGCCCAAAATAATAGCATTATTCTCCATTACAGTGTGATCCCAAGCAGCGTTAACGCCTGCGTAGATCCAACGGCCTGAAGACACGATGATCTTTGCAGGAGCCCACTTGCTACCTGTCCAAACACCGCTGTAAGAAGCGTTCTTAGCGCAACGCTCAACACCCTGCTTAGAAGCTGTAGCTGCATCAAAAGCATAGATGAGATTCATGTCAACCTTACCGTTAGGAGCCATTACAACACCATTCTCGTAAGTAAACACGATCATATCCATAAACTTATCACCAGTAGCCTTCTGAACGCGAGTGTACTTTGCGCTAACAGGAGCACCAAGCCAAGTAGGAGTTTCACGCTCTTCCTTAGCCTTCTTCCAGAGTTCTGCAGATGCAACTGCCTGAGCACCGTGACCATTGAAGCTTGCGCTCATGGTGTGGTTGTAGCCCATGCGGTTGTAGTTAACACCCTCAGACATTTTGTCGCTCATAGCAGCGGTGTTGAAACCGTTGTCAGAAACTGCCTCATACTCCTTGTAAAGCATATCGTGCTTTGTAGGATTGTGATAAGCCTTTTCATAAGAGAGAACAAATACGCGGGTAAACTTGTTGTTGCCAACAGAATACTCACGGTTGAATGTCTTAACAGTGAACTCACCTACAGTGCGAGTATTAACCAAAGTTTCCTCACCAAGAGTTGCAGAAACCTGATTCAGTGTAAAGTCGTCAACGATTTTAACGATTGCTGCAGGAGCAGTAATGTTGTTATAAAGGTTAACAGACTTCTTGTAAGTCTTCTTACCAGAAACACTCCAGATTTCAGTAATTTCGATCCATGCATTTGAGGTGTTCTCATTTACATAGTCAAAACCTTCACCGGTGATTGTGCTGCTGATAAGCTCATCCTTAGTTACCATAACGCGAATCTCTGTTTCAGCCTTTGCTGCAACAGGCTTGTTAGCGAATGTTGCTGCAATGCTGTGAACATTGAGCTGACGGTTATATTCTTCGGTTGAAGACATAGCCGACATTGTGTAACCACGGTCGTTAATACCTTCGAAGCAAGCCTTAGGCATTTCGAAGCTGTTCTTGCTATCTGCCCAAGTTGCAGTCTCGTGAGTAAGAACGAAGTTCTTTGTGAACTTGTCGTTGCCTACTGTATAAGTCTGTACGTGCTGGTTGATAGTGAAGTTGCCTTCAACGCGAGTACCTGCGTGAGTTTCCTCAGACAGGTTAGCACCTACCTGATTGAGATCGAAGCTAGGAAGAACCTTGATGTCGTAAGCTGGAGCCACAACAGAAGAGTTCAAAACAACCTCATACTTGCTAACAACAGCGCCAGAAACGCTGTATGTGCGAGTAACCTCAATCCAAGATTTCTCTGTAGCAGGATTGCCATTCTCATCGTAAGTCAAAACCTCAAAACCTTCGTTGGTCTTAACAGTTGAGATCAACTTGTCCTCTGCATTTGTAGCAAGAGTGTAATAGCCAAGCTCCTCGCTCTGCTTGCTGCCCATGAAAGAAACCTCATAAGCAGAAGTGCAAAGAGTGTAGTTATATGCCTTCTTGGTACCTGCGTCGCTGGTTGCTACGTTCTTCCAGGTAACGTTGCCGTTAGCCTTTGGGAACTCACAACGCTTGCCCCATACATATGTATAAGCGTCCAAGTAGCTGATAGAACCAGTCTTGGTATACTTATCATAAGTATCGGTGAAATTGCGAGTTGACTTTGTGTAGAACACACCGTCAGTCTCGTAATTGTCAACGCTTGCAGAAGCAAGGTTGAAACTGCTGTGGCTAACAGAATTGTTAGCTACAACAACTGTATCATTTGCTGATACGTTGAACTCAACCTTACCGAGATATACGGTAACGGTAGTATCCTGCTTAACGCCATTAACTGTGCGCTCAGCAACGATCTTACCATAGTCGCCTTCACGTGTAATAGTGGTAGTTACGTCTGTTGTTGTACCACCGTTATTAACTGGTTTCATGCTGTAGTTGATGATGTCATCAGTCTTGTCGCAAGAAACGATTGCTGCTGAAGAAACTAAAATTACGAACATTGCTACTACCATCTTCACAAAGTTCTTAACTGCTGTCATTGTTGCCATAGTCTATATTATTTTTTTGTTATTATTCTTATTATTTATATAGCAAACAACCATATATACTCTAATTTTAATCCTTTACTAACTCTTCCATCCTAAAAAAAATGAAAAAGGTTTTTCTAAAAATTGCGTCTTTAATTGAATATAATAATTGTTTGTAAGGATAATGTAGCATAAACGTTTTTTAATATCAACAGTTTTTTGCAGAAAATTATAAAAAATTTTTCTCTAAAAAATACGCGTTTTTCTGTTAATATCTATAATTATCAAGGGATAAACATTTTTATTGGTATTGCTGTTTTGTCTATAAATCAGATTTCTGCTAAAATTTCATTCTTTCCATTTTTCATCTTCTTCAGGCAAAGCATAGGCTTTTTCGGCCGAAACGGTTGTAAGCTCAAAATCTTCCAAAAACCACTCCATATCTTCGTCCGCCGATTTTATCATTTGATAAAATTTATTTCGATATGACAGAATCAAAGAACTTTCACCTATTTTTATATCCGTAAGCATAATTTTGCCTTTATTTTTGTGCATACGAAATTCAACCGAAAAATGCGTTGCCTGTCCATTTTGGGAAGTGTACGCAATATCAACTGTAACAAAAGCATTTTCGCCTTCTTTGCGGGAACCTGTCACCTCAAAACTCAGCCTGTTTTCAAAAGAAAGCGGAAAACCTTTATACACGCTGACGGCATATCTTTTAAACAATTGTCCGTACTTTGCTTGTTGCTCAGACGTCATCTGCCGCCAATATTTACCAACGACAAAACGTGAAATGTAATCCAAATCAATATAATTCAAGAAAAGATTATCAAGTTTTTGATATTTTGTCCAAATATCTTTTTCGGCAAAAAACGACAGCAGGTTATTTCCCTGCTCAACAGCAAAAGATTCGGCCTCTGCAACCGACAGCTCATTTGCCGCAGCCGGAGCATTTCCGAGCAATAGTCCACAAAAAAACACCAAAAACAAAAAATAGTTACTTTTCATAAAAAAATGCCTTATAAATAAGTGTAGCTTATCAATAATAACAGAACGGTATACAAAATGAAACTAAAATTGTGGTTATGTTGCGCTTTATTATCAGCAATCGCCGTTTCGGCACATGCCGATGATGCGGGCTTGCACTATATCAACACCCGCGGCACAGTTCGCTGCGGAACTCCAAGCGACAATAAAATTTTTGCTTATAAAGATCCTGAAGGAAAATGGCAGGGAATAAGCGTTGAAATGTGCCGAATTATTTCGACAGCCATTTTCGGACGCAGCGACCGCATAAAAATGGTATTTGTTCCCGAAACAATGGTTTCAAAAGCTTTAGACACCAACAAAATAGACGTGATGATTGGCGGAATGCCCTATTCCGCAACCAATGAAATTTCAACCAAAGCCGGCCCTGTTGACGTTATTTATTATGACCGTATGACTTTTTTGGCGCGCAATGCCTCTGAAGCAAAATCAATGGAAGCTTTCAAAGGAGAAAAGGTTTGTATTGTTCAGGATATAGACGACTTAAACAGGCTTGAAGCCTATAACCGCCGTTATCAACTTGATTTGAAAGTTATGTCATACAAGACTGCCGCTCAGGCTCGAGAATCTTTTTTATTAAAGCGCTGCCGCCTTTTTGCCGGAAATGCTATGCTGCTGCAGGATATGCTGGTTCACACGCCGGCAGGTATGGACGGGGTTGAATTGCTGCCCGAAGTTATTGCCGAGCGTCCGTTTTATTTGTTTGCAGACAGAAGCAATGTAACTCTGCACAGCGCCCTCAAATGGATTATGAACGCCATGAAACTTACGGAAGAAATCGGACTGAATCAAGAAAACTATGCATTAAGTTTGTCAACACAAGATCCTTCAACCCGCAACTTGTTGGGTACCGATGAAAAATTATGGAGTCGTTTTAAGCTTGAACCGACTTGGGTTCAGATTATGCTAAAAGAACGCGGAAACTATGGAGAAATTTATGAAAAAGCTTTTGGCTCTAAATCACAATTTAACATTCCGCGCGGAAAGAACAATTTGCTTAAGAACGGCGGCTCAATGACTTCCGAAATATTCTTATAATTTTAAGGCGGCTTTGAAAGCCGCCTTTTTTTAATTTTTACTATTCATAAATTGCTCAATGGCATCTAATGTATCAGCCGGTGATTTGCTGAAATCTATAATTTTTCCACCGACTTCACATGTAGCGGTCGCTGCGTTATAAAGGCAAAACGGCGTTGAAAAACTTTTACCATAATTAAAGGTGTCATCTATTTGAATATTGATATTATGCTGCAGGCAATATTCCGCTTTAGCTTTATCCCACAAAACATCAGGCACCTTAAAATTTCCGTTTGCAAAATATTCAACCTGCCCTCTTGCCGCAAAATAATCCAACAATGAAAAGATATGCGTATATTGAATTTTCCAAGAATCCAAAAAGTTTTTTTCAACCGAATATGGTCCGCCCGAAATAATATGAACTTCATAATTGCGTTCCATAGCCAAAGCTGTAAAATCGCGGAAAAAAGCGGGAGCTTCCGTTATAACTCCATGAAAATCTATACCGATACGCAACTTAGAATCCATCATCTTCATCTTTTCCAAACACCGATGCTACCGCTTCTTTTAATGAATTCGGACTCAACGCCGATAACGGATTCAAGCGCACATCTGCATTATCCGTAGTTCCGCTTATCGAATAATTAGCTGCAAAGACTGTTCCGTCTTTTCCCGCCAATAAATTCCCTACCAACGGAATTTTACCGATCATCGTGTTCAATCCATAAGCCGGCGCAATCATTCCTTCTATACTGATAGCGTCATTTGACATATTATATGCCCCTCCGAAACTAATCCCCAAAACATTGCCGTAAGCTCTGGCCTTGTTTACATATAAGATACTATTTTTATATTTAAATGGGGCATCAAAGTGAGAAAAAGTCATTCCTTCACCGGTTAATAAATCAACCATTCCCGTAAAAGAAGCAACCGTAAGCAATTTTGCCAAAACCGGCGTGTTGTGAATACTGAAATCACGTATTTTTGCATGTCCTATAAGCATTTTATCACTGCCGCGTTTAGCCTCAATATGCAAATTTCCTCCATGCATATCTTTATATATCCGCAAAAAACGCAAGGTATTTCCGGCAGCGTTGCTGTCTATGGTCAAATAAAATTCCTTATTCGGTTTGGGAACGTAGTCAACTTTCAAAGTCATTTCTTTATTGTAGTCATAATTTCCTATCAAATGGACTTCCGAAATTCCGACACCTTTCACAATATCTGCCGTTCCGGCAAAATTGGTAACCGCCACATCAGGATTGCTCCACAAAGTGTTAACCGCTATATTAATATCCATATTCGGCAATTTTTCCCAGCTGTCATTACCTGTATCGGTTTCGGATTTTTTATCTTGAGAAGAATTTTTGCGCTCAAAGAAATCTGATAAATCGTAGCTGTTGCCTGAAATATTAATTACAATTTTATTTTTCGGCTTTTGCAAAAACTCTATTTTGGCATTTGCACTGGTCTTTGGACCTTTTATTTTTTGAATATCAATCACAGACAATTGTTGACGATTGTTAAACGACATTTTTCCGTTCAACGTAAAATCAGATTTCGTTAAATCAAAAGATGAAATCGAAGCCAATTTTCCATTTTTTATATCAAGTTTGGCCGAAAGTTCCCCTTTATCGCCGAGAGGTTTCATAAAGCCCAAAAATCCATAATCTATTTCGGCTTGCTTCAAATCGGCTTTGGTATCTATTTTATATCCGCCTTTAACAGGAACCGCTTTTGCCGTTACATCAGCATATCCTTTAATATAAGGTTCTTTCAAAACATCAAAATCAATTCCTAATTTTTTACAAACATTTTCATCTATCTTAAATTTTACGCTGTAACTGCTGTTATTATTTTTATCAGGTTTAAAACGCTCATTCCATAACACGCTGACGGGAATATCGTCAAACGCAGCCTCGCCCTCTACTTTCAGACCTGAATTATTTACCTCCAGCGCCAATTCTTGAGCCTTAACATCCTTACCGTTAAAGACATCTTTCATCTCCACATCTTGGAGTTTTGATTTTACACCTACTTTTATATCATTATAGCCTAAATCATTTTTTAACTCAAAATCAAGAGCGAGTTCCGTTTCGGCTTTACCTTTAAGCATATCGGGTTTAAGCCCTAATTCAGACGTAAAATTAAGCGGCGGATGATCAATCAGCTTAAGAGCATCACTGATAGAAGAATTTGAAACTAATTTTATACTTATATAATTATTGTATTTGTCCAAATCATAAATGCGGACATTGCCGGTATCCAGCATAATGCCGTCTGATTTAGCCTTATCCAAAGCAATATTAATACTGTTAGAATCTACGCTGAAATCACCGTAAACATTGGTAACCATAGGCATTGTATCTATATAGCGTATATTTGAATCTTCAATATACGCACCGCCTTTTAAGTCTTTAAAACCAAATTTTTTGGTTTTGGAGTCATATCCGAAATCAAATTCAAAATGCGCATTTTTTGCATCACCGCCGAATATGCCGTCTTTACACCATTGCCAGGCTTCCGGAACAATATATTTAGGCCAATATATATATAAATCATTCAGCTTGAGAGAAGCAATGTCAGCCGTAAGTTTTAATTTTAAATCTCTGAAAGACGATTTTAGCAGCAGTCTTTCCAAACCGCTGGCACTGAAACCCAATTTGACTTTTTGTTCACCTAAATTAAAATCGGCATTTTTAATTTCCAAATTGTCCAAACCGCCTTTAATATGCCCATCTAAAACAAAAGAAGATATATCGTATTTTGATTCCTGATCATCGGCGGCAAACACTATACTGCCTTGTCCGCCCTCAAACTGAAAACCTATATCCTTAACCGCTTTGTCAACGGCCAACAGCAAATCATCGCGGTTAACGACAAATTCATTAAAATCTATCATAGCCGTGATTTTTCCGCTGACCGGAACATTGATTTGATATAAACGCTCTCTGGTCTTTTCATCAAAATAATTATTTATAATCTCAGACGGAATTAAATCTCCGAAATAGACCTGAACCGCCAATTTATTGTCAAGTGCGCGATAACCGACATCCACACCGGCCGAAACCACTGTATCATTTAAATTCAGCAAAGCGCTCACAGCTGTTGAAATTTCACTCAAACCGCGGTTAAAATCATAATTCAAATCCGAAAGCACCCATTTTCGTCCTAAATCGACTTCGTGAAACTCAACCTCGCCTCCAGTAATAGAAATCGAATTGATGTAACTTTCAGGATAAGTTTTATCTTCCGAATTAAAACGTTCCAAAAAATCTTCAAACTGAGTTACATAATAATCCAATTTTTTTTCGGTAATAACCGAAGCTTTATCATGCTCTTGTACACCATAAGTCGTAAAAATATAAACAGACGGCTCTTCCATTTCGATGGAAGCCGGTGCAATAATTCCGCGCAACAAAGCTTTTATACTAAAAGAAACCGATGTTCGAGGCGCAGAAAAACGAACAGAATCATCATTGCGTTTATAAACAACATTATTAGCAATAATTTTTATAGGCCGCACAGAGCGTACCAATTCAATATTAACGCTGTCAACAGACACTTCCGCCGATTCAACATCGGGATTGAGCGCGGCGACAATATACGGCTTCAAAAAAGGAACAGCTATCGGCCCGCGGTATAATTGCCACAAAAACAGCAAAAATATGATTAGCAATACCAACATTGCATAATCAAAAATTTTACGTGCCAAATAGAGCCTGTTTGAAACCTTTTTCATTTATTTTGCAACCTTGTCTGCCAAAGCGGCTTCCAAAAACAAATCAATATCGCCGTCCAAAACAGATTTTGTATCTGAAGTTTCAACTTCGGTTCGCAAATCTTTCACCATTTTATAAGGTTGTAAAACATAAGATCTGATTTGATATCCCCATCCGTTGTCGCCTTGTGCGTCCCATTGTCCTTTTTCGGCATCTTCACGCTTTTTCATTTCTATTTCATATAAGCGTGCGCGCAGCATATTCCAAGCCGCTTCACGGTTTTGAAATTGTGACCTTTGGTTTTGGCATTGAACGACAATTCCGGTAGGTATGTGCGTAATTCTCACCGCGGAATCTGTTTTATTGATGTGCTGCCCGCCTGCTCCCGAAGAACGATAGGTATCGATGCGGCAATCTGCCTCATTGATATTAATTTCGATTTTATCATCAATATCAGGATAAACTCCGACAGAAGCAAAACTTGTATGCCTTCTGGCATTGCTGTCAAACGGAGAAATACGCACCAAACGATGCACGCCGCTTTCGGATTTTAACCAACCATAAGCGTTATGTCCGACAATTTTGACAGTTGCAGACTTTATCCCCGCCACATCGCCTTCAGCTTCTTCAATATACTCTACTTTATATTGATGAGCTTCAGCCCAGCGAATATACATTCTAAGCAGCATTTCGGCCCAATCTTGGGCTTCGGTTCCGCCGCTTCCCGAGTGAACTTCCAAAAAAGCATTATCCACGTCGGCTTCGCCGCACAGCAAAGCTTCAAGTTCCCCCCGCCGTCCTTTGGCTTTCAAACTTTGAAGTTGAGAAATGATTTCTCCTATCATTTCCTGATTGTCTTCGGCTTCGGCCAATTCACAGAGTTCAACCAAATCACAGCGGGATTTTTCCAACTCATCAACCATGGCTATATCACTTTCGAGTTTATTTTTTTCACTCAAAAGTTTCTGAGCTTTATCCGCATCATTCCATAAATTTGCATCGGCTGTCAGATTTTGCAGTTCGTCTAAACGAATAACCGCATTATCATAGTCAAAGAGACCTCCTCAGCAGTGTGACAGACTGCTTGACATCTTCACTTAAATTATAAACTTCTGCATTCATTTTTCAATTTTATCCTATTATATTTTAATATTGTGTGCCCAATTGAAAACTTTCTTCTTCTATGGTGTTGCCAAAATTTTTATAAACACCTTCCGGCGGCTGCGGAGCTTCTTCATCTTCTTCCGAATTATCTCCGATAACCCGCTGTGAAGCTGTCGAAAAATCAAATTCCGGTTTCAGTGCCTCAACAATAACAACCTTATCGCTGGGTTGTGCCGGCTTGCCTGTTTCATAATTAATTCTTACCAGTTTTATTCCCGCAGGAATACGGAAAGCCGTATCGGGTTGCCCTTTCAGGGCTTCTTCCATAAAACGGTAAAATATCGGCAAAGCCACACTGGCACCGGTTTCAAAACGACCAAGAGAACGAGGCTCATCAAAACCGACATAAGTTCCAACCACCAAATCAGGAGAAAAACCTATAAACCAACCTTCTTTATTATCATTTGTCGTTCCTGTTTTTCCAGCCAAATGCTTATTCAAAGCCCGCAAACGCGCACCGGTTCCTCTAACGGCAACGCCTTCCAAAATCGAAGTCATTTGATAAGCTGAAAAACTGTCAATCAATTGCTCTCTGGTATCCGGCAATTGCGGAACAGATTGTTCCTGCCAATGATCAAAATTGCAATCCTGACACAAACGCTTATCCTGTTTCAAAATTGTACGACCGTAACGATCTTGTATCTGCTCAATAAAATAAGGTGTTATTTTCTTGCCGCCGTTCACAATCATGGCATAAGCCGCCGTTAAATCAATCAATCTGGTTTCACCGGCGCCAAGCGACATGGATAATAGTTTGGGCAAATTCGGGTTTATTCCCATTTTGGCGGTAAATGCCGATACTTTATCCATCCCCACGTCTTGAGCCAATCTGACAGTCATAAGATTGCGCGATTTTTCAATGCCGTTGCGCAAAGTCATCAAGCCGTAAAATTTCTTTGAATAGTTTTCAGGCTTCCACTTTGGCAGCCCTGGACCTTGATCCAAAACAAACGGAGCATCCAAAATCAAATCTGTCGGTGAATAGCCGTTTTCAAGAGCTGTCAAATAAACAAAAGGCTTGAAAGAAGATCCGGTTTGTCTTTTTGCCTGCGTTGCACGGTTAAACTGCGATCTTTCAAACGAATAACCGCCAACCACTGCCAAAACTCTTCCGGTATGCGGATCTATGGCGACCAAACCACCGTCCACATTTGGCTCTTGACGTAAATTATATGTATTTGCAGGCAGTTTTTGTTTGGCAATTTTATCCGAACTTACAGGTTCCACCAAAACAACATCGCCTTTGGCCAAAACAGAAGATACGCTTTTCGGAGTTTCGCCGATATGTTGATCCGGCAAAGTTTTTCGCGCCCAAGTCAGTAGCGACAAAGGAATAACGCCGTTTTTACCTTCTGCCGTTTTTATCTGCGCTTTGTCCGAAGCAACTTTTGTTACCACGGCTTTTTGCCATGTGTTTTCAATTCCTTTAGGCAAAGCAACAGCTGCAAAAGCTTCTTTATCATTGGGATTAATATTAGCCAAAGGTCCGCGCCAACCATGACGACGATCATAATTCAGCAATTCTTCTCTGAAAACTTTTGTTGCAATAGTCTGCAAACGCGGATCAACCGTTGTACGCACTATCAATCCGCCTTCATTTAAATCATCGGCGCCGAAACGTTCCTGAATTTTGCGGCGGACTTCTTCGCTGAAATATTCCGCATTCGGTACATATTTATCTGAATTTTGCACGACTTCCAATGGTTTCATTTTTGCTTCTTCTGCAGCCATTTCATCTATGTAGCCGTCTTCCTGCAACCGTCCGATAACCCAATTACGCCTGCCGAGAGCTGCCGCATATCTGGTTTTGGGATTGTAATTATTAGGTCCTTTCGGTAAAGCCGCCAAATAAGCAACTTCTTCAATAGACAGTTTATCCAAAGGTTTGCCAAAATAATTCAAAGCCGCAGCAGCAACGCCGTATGAACGGTTTCCCAAATAAATTTCATTAAGATAAAGCTCTAAAATATGATCTTTGGTAAAAGCTTTTTCAATACGCCGCGCTATAATAGCTTCTTTAATTTTACGTACGTATGAAACTTCTGACGTCAGCAAAAAGTTTTTTGCAACTTGCTGAGTTATCGTTGATGCCCCCGCCGGACGCCGTCCGGAACCAAGGTTTTTAATATTGCCCAAAACCGCGCGGACAATCCCCACATAATCAATACCGCCGTGTGTATAAAACTTTTTATCTTCTGCGGCAATAAAAGCATTTTTTACCAAATCCGGAATTTTATCAATCGGCATAAACAAGCGTTTTTCTGTGGCATATTCTGCCAAAAGCTGTCCGTTTCCGGCATACAAACGGGTTGTAACCGGAGGCGCATAATTTTCCAACTGATGATAATCCGGCAAATCACGATTGATTTTCATCAGTAGAACAATAACTATAAGAATGCCGATAACCGCAAAGAAAAAGCAAGTACTCAGCAACGAGGATAAAGTTTTAAACATATTCAAAGCCCGTTAGTTAGAATTTTTATATCTAATAACAGTTTTTATACGTCACGACAACAGTTTTATTTAACTTTAGAACAGAGATTTATGTTTCATATCTTCAAAATAGCGGTCAATTGCTTTTACTGCCGAAGTTGCAATTTTACGGCGGTAACTCTCTTGACGCAGCAGCCGTTCTTCATTTTTATTGGACAAGTAGCCCATTTCAAGCAAAACAGAAGGTACATCCGGTGCTTTCAAAACGGCGAAACCGGCAAAACGATGAGTGTCGCTGATAAGCTTTACCGATTTACGCATTTCAAGTTCTATACAACGCGCAAATTCAGACGAGCGGTTGCGTGTTTCGCGCTGAGCCAAGCTGATAAGCACATCATTAACTTCTTTTGACTGCTCAACCATATTTAAGCCGGCAATCACATCCGCTTTGTTTTCACGTTCGGCCAAAGCCGCCGCTTCTTTATCGGAAGCCGTTTCAGACAAAGTATAAACGGAAAGTCCGGTAGCTTTTCTATTGGCCGCGCTGTCGGCATGAATAGACAGGAACAAATCGGCATTATGTTTGCGGGCAATTTTTACTCTTTGACGCAAAGGAATAAAAACATCAGTGCTGCGAGTTAAAAACACCTTGTATTTTCCGTTGCGGTCAAGCTGTTTTTTCAGTTCTTTTGCCGCCGAAAGCGTTATATTTTTTTCATAAACCCCCGAATAACCTATTGCCCCCGGATCATGTCCGCCGTGTCCGGCATCGATAACCACTATTTTTTTAGCATTATCCGAATTGTTTTTAGATGATGATGAAGATTGTGTTTTTGCCGCAAAAGATTTCTTGCTGTTATTGGTAAAAGCTTTGCTTTGCCCTACGCGCAAAGCAAATTCACGATCTGAAGAAACGCTTATATCTATAGCCAAACGCCAATTAAAAGTCGACTGCGGCGGCAGCATAAAAACTTTTTTGATAATCACCGGCTTTTGCAAATCAAAAACTATTCTGTTTTTGGAACTGTCGATTTTTCCCACGCGTACTTGCCCGACCAAATTATTTTTATCTTTAGTTTTTTCTAAAGACTTCGGAACACTGATTTCATCGGTGTCAATAACCAAACGTTTCGGATTATCCAACAAAAAAACATTGTAGTCAAAAGATGACGTTGCGTCAAAGACAACGCGCACGCTTCCAATTCCCTGTCCTATGCGCAAGCCACTTATTTCCGCCGAAAAAGCTTCGGTGGAAATTAAAATGCTGAACAAGACAAAAACACAAAGTTTTTTTAATATAGCAATAAGTTTCTTCATTATCTTAAAATCAAATTTGCTTTATTATAGGTGTTACTTATTACCAATCTGTTAAAGTTGACAAAAAACTTCAATATAAAAGAATAAAAATATGTTGTAATTTTAAATGCTATGCTATATTCTGCCAATGTTAAATTTGCTTTGGCCGGCTTTGCAGCATACGACACATTGATATATTATAGCTGCAAAATGTTGGCTGCCGCCGTTTTCATAGCGAAAATCGTGCTTGTGGATTTAACAAGAAGAGGTTTATACCGGAAAGATTTTTATTTTGAACAAATATAATAAAGTAAGCAATAATAATTTTGTTCAAAAATGTTTTTAACAACAAGCGCTGTTATCGGCGCTGTTTTGCCGCTTTTAACAGGCGGACAAAAATGGAAGTTTTTTCTTCCTGCAAAAAGCATTTAAATTTCTTCTCGGGATGTCAAAACAAACCGCTTTAGCGGGCTATGGAGTTTTATGTATGACAAAGAGAATGTTAATTGACGACACACAGCCGGAAGAAACCCGAGTTGTCGTTGTAAACGGAAACAAAGTTGAAGATGTTGAATTTGAATCAACTTTCCGCCGCCAAATAAAAGGAAATGTCTATCTGGCAAAAGTTATGCGCATTGAGCCTTCTTTACAGGCTGCTTTTGTCGATTATGGCGGGAACAGGCATGGTTTCTTGGCTTTTGGAGAAATTCATACCGATTACTACAATATTTCGGATGAAACATTAAAAGAATATGAAGCCGAAGTCGATACTATTATTGAAAACAAAAAACAAATGATAAAAGAGCGTGAAGCTGAACGCGCAAGAATACGCGAAGAAAAAGCCCTAAAACGCGCGCAGCGTTTAGCCGAAGAAGCAGCTCTTGCAACTGCCGCCGAAAATGCCGCAGCCGAAGAAGCCCCCGCTCAAGCAGAAATCGAAAGCAAGCAAACATCAGAAGAAAATCAGACTGCAGTTGAAAACATAAACGATACGGCAGAAATTCAACAAACCGCCGAACAGCCGAAAGAAGAAACTCCGGCTCCCCGCCGCCGCGGTCGCAAGCCCAAAAACAAAACAGCTGAAGAACCTGTAAAATCAACAGCAGAAGAAAACTCCAGCTTGGAAAAAGCTAATAACGAACAGGAAGTTAAAGCAGAAAACACTGAACAAGAACCGGAAGTTGTAAAGCCTAAACGCGGCCGTCCGAAAAAAGTTAAAACAATGAGCGATTCCGAAGGCACGGAAGAAGCAACCATTTCTCAAGATGTTGAAGAAGAAAAAGAAGAATCTGAAACCGTATCTTCAAATAATGTAAATGATGAAGATATTGCCGTTGATGAAGATGAAGACGGCGAATACGATTACGAATCGCAGAAAAAACTTATTTTGATGCGCAAACTCTATCATAACAGCAAAATTCAAGATGTTATTAAAGAAGGTCAGATTTTATTGGTGCAAGTTGTCAAAGAAGAACGCGGCAATAAAGGAGCGGCTTTGACAACCTATTTGTCTTTAGCAGGCAGATATTGCGTCTTGATGCCAAACAGAATTAAAAGCGGCGGTGTTTCTCGCAAAATCACTAATGCACAAGACCGCAAACGCTTGAAAGGCATTATAAAAGAGCTGCCGATGTCAAAAGATATGTCGCTTATTGTACGTACAGCCGGTGAAGAAAAAACTAAAGCTGACATCACACGCGACTATAATTATCTTATCCGCACTTGGAACCAAATTCGTTTGGATTCGTTAAAAACACAGGCTCCGGCTTTGATTTATGAAGAAGGAAATTTGATAAAACGCGCTCTGCGGGATATGTTCACCAAAGAAATTTCAGAAATTATCGTTGACGGCGATGAGGCTTTTCGTTCTGCCAGAAACTTTATGCGTATTTTATCACCGCACAATATGAAAAAGCTGAAATCCTGCAAAGCCAACGATGTACCTTTGTTCCAGCGTTTTCAAATCGAAAGCCAGCTTGACAAATTACATGATCCTAATGTTCCTCTTGAATCTGGCGGCTATCTGGTTATCAATCCGACGGAAGCTTTGGTTTCTATCGATGTTAACTCCGGACGCGCTACCAAAGAACGCGATTTGGAAGAAACCGCGCTGAAAACCAACCTTGAAGCCGCCGATGAAATTGCAAAACAATTAAGAATGCGCAATTTAGCGGGTTTGGTGGTTATTGACTTTATTGATATGGACGAACCTAAAAACAATCAAGCGGTTGAAAAGCGTATGAAAGAAGCCATGAAAGGCGACCGCGCCCGTGTTCAAATCAGCAAAATGAGCTGTTTCGGATTGTTGGAAATTTCAAGACAAAGAATGCACTCTTCATTTTTGGAGAGCAACTATCAGGTATGCCCGTTCTGCCATGGAAGAGGCATTATCCGTACCATTGAATCTGGTTCTATGTCCATTCTGAGAGTTATTGAAGAAGAAGGTGCAAAAAATCGTTCTTCAAGCATTAATATTTTTGTTCCGACAGATTACGCCGTATATCTGCTCAATCAAAAGCGTAAAGCTCTGCATGATATTGAAACCCGTTACAAAATGACAATCATTATCAGTGCCGATGACAGTGTAAAAAATATTAATGAATATCGTATTGAACGCACCAAAGCCGTGAAAAATGAAGTTCCTGCGGCTAAAAGCGCGCCTGTTCAGGAAATTATTGAAGAAAATGAACCTTCTGCTAAACTGGAAAATATAGAAAACAACAATAAAAACGATGAAAACGCAGCACAGGAAGTTTCGACCGACGGTAATAATGAACATCAATACCGCCGCCGCGAACGTCATGGCCGGCGCTATCGTTTTGACCGCCGCCGCGGCCGCCGTGAACGCTCTGAAGAAGAAGTTTCGGCTGTTGAAGAAACTCCTGCTCCGGCTGTTGTCGAAAACAGCGAAACATCTCCAGAAAAGGCGGAAAAGCCTGAAAAAAGAAAGGTTGCCTGGTGGAAAAAACTTATCAACGGATAGTTAATTTTTTGATTTTGCTTCTGTTACCGGTGCTGTATCTGACGCCGGTAACAGCTCAGGCATTGTCTTTAATTTCCGATGAAGAAACCGAGATTTTTTTACATCAAACTTTACGCCCTATTTTCAAAGCCTCAGGAACAACTTTCAATCCAAGACAAGTTTATATTGTAAACGACAAAACCCTAAATGCTTTTGTTGCCGATGGGAACAATATGTTCGTTACAGTCGGTACATTGATGGCAGCTGACAGCCAAAATGAAATCAGCGGCGTGCTTGCCCACGAAACCGGACATATTGAAGGCGGACATATAATCAGACACAAACTCCATGCTAGAGAAGTGCAATGGGCAACTTTAACCTCCATGCTGCTGGGCGGAGCGGCGGGAATAGCCTCTGGCAATTTTGACGTGAGTATTGCCGCGATTTTAGGCTCTCAGGGAACAGCCATGAACAGTATGCTGACTTATCAGGTCAGTGAAGAACGAAGCGCAGACGAAGCCGCCATAAAACTGTTGAAGAAAACAAACCAGTCCCCTGCCGGTATGTTGGCTTTTATGAAAAAAATTCAAAAACAAAACACTTTACAAGGTTTGGAAGAAAGCAGTTATTTTCGTACCCATCCGGTAACTTCGGAACGTATTTCTTTTTTGGAAAAAGCCGTCAAAGAATCTTCTGCCCCCGCAAAAGGAGCGCAAGAAAAAGAATTCAAGCGTATAAAAGCCAAACTTTATGCTTATATTAATTCTCCGGAAGAAACTTTGCGCAAATATCCTTTGACTGACAAAAGCATAGCCGCACGCTACGCAGGAAGCATTGCTTTGTTTAAAAAGATGAATATGCCCGAAGCCACAAAATTAATTAACAGCTTAATCAAAGAAGAACCTAAAAATCCTTATTTTTACGAATTAAAAGGGCAAATGATGTTAGAAACCGGAAAAATAGCTGAATCGGTTGCTATTTATCGTCAAGCTTTAAAATTACAGCCAAATTCTTCATTATTTAAATTAAATCTGGCGCAAGCCATGCTTGAAAACAATCCAACACAAACCGAACAACAGCAAATTATCGATTTGCTCAATCAGGTTTTAATATACAATCCTGACAGCTATGCTTGGATTTTATTATCCCGTGCCTATGGACTGCAAAAGAATGCCGCCGGTTATAATTACGCTGCTGCCGAATACAGTTTAAGAACGGGAGATTTGCGCTTGGCTAAACAACAAGCCGAACAGGCTTTAAAAGCATTTCCGCAGGGTTCTTTAAAATTAAAACTCGATGATTTGCTGTTAAGAATAAAAAACGAAGAAAAAGAAAACGCAAACAATTAAAAAGCCCCTTCTTTATAAGAAAAGGGGCTTTTCTTTATTGCAGTTTTTCAATGATTTTTGCTGCAATTTTCTTATAAGCTTTTGCAAATTCGCCATCCGGATCTGCTTCGACAATAGGCAATCCTTCATCTGCCTGAGTTCGGATTTTTATGTTAAGGGGAATTTCTCCCAAAAAGTCTATTCCCATTTTTGCAGCTGTATCTTCAGCTCCGTGCTCACCGAAAACATACTCTTTATGTCCGCAATTTTCACAAATATGATAGCTCATATTCTCAACAATTCCCAAAATCGGAACTTCTACTGTTTTAAACATATTTACGCCTTTAACAGCATCAATCAAAGCTATGTCTTGCGGCGTTGACACCACAACAACCCCATTGATTAAGACCTGTTGGGATAATGTTATTTGAATATCGCCTGTCCCTGGAGGCATATCAATAACCATGATGTCGATTTCACCCCAATTAACATCTGACAGCAATTGCTGCAAAGCACCGCAGGCTTTTGGTCCTCGCCAAATAATAGGCGTATCACGGGAAATTAAAGTACCGATTGACATTGTTTTCAACCCCAAAACATCAAACGGTTCAAATGTTTTACCATCGGCTGAAAACAAAGAAGCTCCTTCATATCCCAGCATCGTGGGAATAGATGGACCATAAATATCGGCATCAAACAACGCAACTTTTTGTCCGAGTTGCTTTAACGCCAAAGCCAAATTTGCAGCGGTTGTCGATTTTCCAACCCCGCCTTTGCCCGACGCAACCGCAATAATTTTTTTAACCCCGCGGATTTTCCAATGGCGGTCATCATCTTTCGGAGCGGTAAAAATAACCGAAACTTTTTTAACTTCAGGAAGTTTCAGCAATTCATTTTTCAATTGTTCAGCTTTTTCATTATCTTCCGTAATATTTGACAAAGTAATAATCGCTCTTCCGTTATACACAGCTGCGCTTTCAATTGTTTCCGCTGCAAAAAAATGTTCGGCAATATTCTTTATCTCAGAATTGTCAGCCATTAAAGCCTCCTGTTAATATTGTAAATCTTAATTGTTTTTAGAATGTTTATATTATATATTGAGGCAATGCAATAAAATAAAACTTATATGAGGTAAAAAATATGGCAAACGGCAAAAGCCCTTGGGACAAGGATGATGACGATTTTTTTCAGGAAAATGAAAAGATTATCCGTTTCAAAAAAGTAACAGTTCCGAATAACGGCAATTTTAACATCAATCCGCTTTGGTGGTTTTTGTTAGCAATAGCATTATGGTTGTCAACGGGTTTTTATCAGGTTCAGACAAATGAAAACGGCGTGGTATTAAGATTTGGAAAATATGTCGACACAACCGAACCGGGGCTGCATTATCATCTTCCCTACCCTGTTGAAGAAGTTATTAAAGTAAGTATGACTCAGGAACGCAGTATCAACCTCGGAGTCAATGATGGAAGTTATGCCAAAAATTACCGTGACAACTCTTTCACCGAAAGCCACATGCTGACCGGCGATGAAAATATTGTTGACATTAATCTGACTATTGTTTGGCGTATTAAAAATGCCAAAGATTTTTTGTTTAATATGCGCGAACCCGAAACCACCGTGCGTGTTGCCGCTCAATCCGTATTGCGCGAAATAGTCGGACAATCGGAAATGATGCCAATTATCTCAGGCGATAGAGGAAAAGTTGAAGACGACACCAAAGCTGAATTACAGCGTGTTCTTGATGATTTTGGCTCAGGTGTTGAGATTGTACGTGTCAAATTGCAAAAAGCTGATCCGCCGCAACAGGTTGTAGATGCATTCAACGAAGTACAACGCGCAAAAGCTGATATGGAACGTTTTAAAAACGAAGCCGAAGCTTACCGCAATGAAGTGGTTCCCAATGCACACGGACAGGCTTCTCAAATTTTACAAAGCGCCGAAGCTTACAATCAAGCCGTTGTCAACAAAGCTACCGGTGAGGCCGATCGTTTTAACTCTGTTTATCAGGCCTACAAAAAAGGAAAAGAAGTAACTATCCGCAGATTGTATCTCGAAACAATGGAAAATGTTTTGAAAAAGTCGGACAAAGTTATTGTTGATCCTTCGGCAAAAGGTTCAAATGTTTTGCCGGTTCTGCCGCTTAATGCCGTTAAATAGGAGAATTTTAAAATGAATGATAAAATGAAAATATTTTTAAGCGGAATTGTTTTAGTAGCCGTATTTTTAATAGGCACCAGCGTATATATCGTCAATCAAGCAGAACAAGCTATTGTTCTCCAATTCGGGCGTCCGGTGCGATTGGTTCAAGAACCGGGGCTTAAAATAAAAATCCCGTTCATTCAAAACGTTATCTTTTATGACACTCGTTTGCTGAACCTTGATCCTCCGGCTCAGGAAGTTGTGCTAAATGATAAAAAACGCTTGGATGTCGATAGTTTTACACGCTATAGAATTGTTGATCCGATAAAATTTTACAAAACCGTCCGCACCGAATTTCAGGCTCAAAGCAAATTAGCTGAAATTGTAAATTCTTCTATTCGTAAAATTCTCGGACGCAGTACCTTACAAGAACTATTATCGGAAAAACGCACCAAAATTATGTCTGACATCAGCGCTGCCGTCAAAGTTGATGCCGCTCAAATCGGTGTCAGCGTAGCCGATGTCCGCATCCGCCGCGCTGACTTGCCGTTGGAAGTTTTACAAGCTATTAACGCTCGTATGAAAACCGAACGTGAACGCGAAGCAAAAGAATTTCGCGCTCAAGGCAGTCAGGAAGCGCAAAAAATAAAAGCCAGCGCCGACAAAGAAAAAACTATTATTTTGGCCAATGCTGATAAACAAGCACAAATCATTCGTGGTCAAGGCGATGAAAAAGCTATTGAAATCTGGAATCGTGCTGCTGGCCAAGATATTGCTTTTTTCAATTTTTACCGTTCTTTGGAAGCATATAAAAATGCTTTAGGTGATGGAAAATCTTCAATGGTTTTATCTCCCGACAGCGAATTTTTCCAATTTTTCAGAAAGGCTATGAAGTAACCTCATGCTTAAAAAAATCATCTGTATATCCGTAACGGTTGTTTCTTTATGTTTTTGCCGCCAAGCAAGTGCGCAATACGGTTTTCCGTCTTTTGCCGATTTAGCCGAACGTTTATTGCCGACAGTAGTAAATATTTCAACTATTCAGCAAACCGAAAAACTAGATATTGCCCTGCCCGACAATGTTGACGGAGATATTGCCGCAGCAGCAATTGATACAGATGATACTTCGGATGATACCGAAAGCAGACAAGCGCTCGGTTCCGGCTTTATTATTGATGAACAAGGATATATAATCACCAATTATCACGTTATTGAAAATGCCAAAAGCATAAATGTGGTCTTGTTTGACAATACGGAAGTTGAAGCCGAAATTATCGGAGGTGACGAAAAAACCGATTTGGCCTTAATCAAAATCGAACCGCCTTTTGAATTGGACAAAGTTACTTTTGGCAACTCTGATGAACTGCGTATCGGCGATTGGGTGCTTTCAATAGGCAATCCTTTTGGTCTCGGCGGCAGCGTCAGCGCCGGAATTGTATCGGCAAAATCACGCGATATTGCTGCCGGACCATACGATAACTTTATTCAAACCGATGCTTCAATCAATCAGGGAAGCTCCGGCGGTCCTATGTTTAATATGAAAGGAGAAGTTATCGGTATAAATACAGCTCTGTTTTCAACTACCGGCGCTAATATGGGCGTTGGTTTTGCAATTCCGATTAACACCGCAGGCTGGATTGCCAGTCAATTGGAACAAAACGGAATGGTTAAACGCGGTTGGATTGGCATAAAAATCCAATCAAATAACAAAGACGTTGCCCGTGACTTAAAAATAAATGATAATCAAGGAGTTATTGTTTCAGAAGTTACCGAAAATTCACCGGCGGCAAAAGCCGGAATTAATGCCGGTGATGTTATTTTAAGCCTTGGAAAAACAGAAATAAGCAATTCAAAAGATTTTTCACGTTTGGTTGCCGAAAGTCCTATTGGTAAAAAAATCACTTTGGTTTTATTACGCGGACAGCAAGTTAAAACCGTTAACGTTATGGTTCAAGAAATGCCTGTTGCTCCCAAAATTCCTTCTATTTCGGTAAATACTTCGCACCAAAATATGACCGACAATGACAAAATAGCTTATGAACTCGGAATAAAATTAAGAGAAATAAATTCTGAAATAATAAAAGCGTTTAATCTGTCTCCTGCAACCATGGGATTGGTTGTTGAAGGGGTGGAAGCAAATTCGGACGCTGCGCTTCAGGGAATAAAAAAAGGCGATGTAGTTCTCAAAATCGATAAAAAAGATGTTCTGACTACTGATGCAGCGCTGAATTATATTCGTGAAGCCAAACAAGATAGAAACCGTCCGGTTATGCTGATGATTCAAGATCAAGAACAAGGAATTATCGGAACCGTTTCCGTAAAGCTGAAAAAACATGAGTAGAGTTGATTTTTATCATTTGCAAAACCAAAAACTGGAAGATGTTTTGCCTAAGTTACTCGAAAAAGCATACAGTATCCATAAAAATGCTGTTGTAAGAGTAGGAAATGCTGAACGCATAGAATTTTTGAACAGTTTATTATGGACTTATGACGAACAATCATTCTTGCCGCATGGAAGCAAAAAAGACGGAACGCCGGAATCTCAGCCAATTTGGCTGACAGCCGAAAATGACAATCCCAACTCTGCGGTATTCTTATTTTTAACAGACGGAGCCAACGCTGAAATTGATGAAATTTCGCAATATGAGCGCGTGTTTAATATTTTTGATGGAAATTCGCCTGAAGCCGTTGAAAACGCACGAAATTTTTGGCGAACATTAAAACAACAGTCAATAGATATTTTTTATTGGCAGCAAAATTCTAACGGCGCATGGCAGCAAAAAGGATAAAAATATGGATAGTTTATTTTTGAAAAACAACAATCTGGTCGAACTTGACGATACACACTTTATCATAGATATGATGTATGCCATTCCTGAAAACATCACTATGCATCCTGTTTATGAAGAAGTCGGGTTCGGCAATCGAGCTTATGTTCATATTGATGTGGCAGAAAGGCTAAAAACTGTTATTTCTCGTCTGTCAGAACTCGACTTAAGACTGCGTATCCGTGATGCTTATCGCCCGCCTGTTGCCCACCAAAGAATTTTGCAAATCATACCTGTTGAAGGGCTTTTTGCTTCCAAGGCTGAAAACTCTCTGCATTGTTACGGCACAGCAATAGATTGTTGTTTAACAGATGAAAAAGGACATAACCTTAAATTTCCGACAGAAATCGACGCTTATGAAAAAAAATACGCCAAACAAATTGCTTTTGGTAAAACCGATGATTTTTATAAACATTTTGCCAAAGCGCGCTCAGATTATTTTGATATGAAAATGGTTAAAGCTATCAACAATCGCGAACTTTTGAAAAAAATTATGACAGAATCCGGCTTTGAAGGCATAGGTTCCGAGTGGTGGCATTTCCAACTTCCCGAAGGAAAAACACTTTATCCGATTATCAATTGGCAGGAAAATAAATAAACTTTACAGGATATTAAAATGTATATTATAGCCGCTTTTAGCTTATTGATTGCCGCCATTTTTTGGGCAGATAATTCCAAAATATACCGCACATTATATATTGTGCTGAATCTGGCTTTGCTTACGCTGATTTATAATACTTTTATCATCTACACAGCCGACAGCGAACTTTCTCCATGGCATGACGGCGGAAAAGTCGCCTATCTGGTTGTGGTCATTGAAGTCTTATGGCTATTAGCTATTAATGCTATTATGGCGCTTTTAGCTCGAAAAATTTATATTGCGCCGGATCAATTGATGTTGCCATTTGTATCCGCTGTTATTCTGGGAATTTATCTTATATTTTATGTTAACCCGCCCTATTGGCTTTGTATCGGCGGAGCAATAGCAAGCGTCATAATATTCTTAACATCCATTATTCTGTTTTTTATAAATTTTGATAAAAGCATTCGAGGAAAATAAAATCTGTTTTCATTAGCTATAATTTTTCGCTTGCTTTTATAACTATATGGAGTATAAGAATATACAGATTTCGGGACGTAGTTCAGCCTGGTAGAGCGCTTGCATGGGGTGCAAGATGTCGGAGGTTCGAATCCTCTCGTCCCGACCACCAAATAAAAACACCACCTTTAATGGTGGTGTTTTTATTATATGTATTTGGAAATGTAAATATCAACACACAATGAATTGTATTTAACAACAAGCAATAGGTGCACGCCGGTACGTCAGTGAGCATAAGTAAATGAGCACGCAAGTCGTGAGCAAACACAGATGTGTTTGCGAAAGACAATCGTGTTGAATAGATTATAATGC
>CAVIWQ010000007.1:26021-26993 GCA_963646605.1 Bacteroidaceae bacterium | reverse complement strand
TATTTGCCATGGATTGTCCACATAAAAAAATTCTACTTTTGCAGTGCCCGTTCCCGAGAAGCAAATATTGCCATATCCTAAAATTCTACCCCAAAAAGATTGTTCTATTTGTATTGATTCTATTTTATCTATTTTTATTTCGGCGGTTTTAATTGAAATAATGCCTGTCTTAAAAACAACACGACGGCTTGTACAAACCATTTCCGTTAATTTCAGTTTTAGATAGTGATAAAAAGGAACTGCAGCAAAAAGACACCCTACTGCAATTGTTGCAGCCGCTAAATCAATTTCTTGATCAACATACATCTGTGCCGCCAACAAAAAACAGAGAACAGCGGCAGCCCCCAAGGTAAAAAATACAAAATAAAACTCAAGCCATGCAATCCAATGATATTTTGCGCGGACTTTTATCGCTTCATCTTTAGCCAAACTTCCTTCCACATATCCCATATCAGTTTCTCCAAAAATTGCGTGTAAATACAACCAAAACTGTTAAAATTTCCAAACGCCCGAGCAACATTGCTATTGATAGCAAATCTTTTGCGAAAGAGGATAAAAAGCCGTAATTTCCATTTGGACCGATACTGTCAATCACCCCAGGTCCCACATTGGTAATACATCCCACTACTGCCGCTAAAGCTGTAAAAATATCAACATTAGATAATGTCAGCAACAAAACCAAAAATACAATTGTAAAAAAATACAAAGTTGTAAAAACCAAAACCGATGATGTAACCCGCTCGCTTAAAATAAAATTTTTAATTTTAAATGGCATAATACGCTTTGGAGCAACCGCCAGAGCCATTGAATGTTTCAGAAAAGCCCAAATAACCTGCCAACGAAAAATTTTGATAGATCCTGTTGTTGAACCGGAACATCCGCCGATAAAGGCCATGACAGCAAAGGCAGCAACCGAAAAACTTCCCCATGACAAAAAATCATCCGATGACATACCGGTTGTCGTCACCACCG
>CAVIWQ010000007.1:15330-26011 GCA_963646605.1 Bacteroidaceae bacterium | reverse complement strand
CACCGATACAACGTTAAAAGCGGCATAGCGCAAACAAGAAAAAATATCGTTTTTCACTCCGAAAACACGCATCCACAATGCCAAACCGACTACAATCCAAAACAAAGTTTTTAAAAAAGCAACCACTTGCACCGTACGAATAGAATGCCTGAACTTATTTTGCATTAGCATAACAAAAAAAGTCATCGGTAAAGCCGATAAAATCATAAACAATATAAGAACAGCTTCAATAAGCGGACTGTTATAAAAAGCTATTGACTGATTTTTAGTCGAAAATCCGGCAGTTGCCACAGCCGATAAGCCATGCGCCACAGCGTCAAACCACCCCATTCCGGCAAAATACAAACATACTATGCACAAAACGTCAAAAAGCACATAAACCAATATAATTCGTTTGGCTATATAGTGAAATTTAGGCATAAATTTATCATTTATATCAGAATTTTCCAACTCAAAAATCTGCATGCCGCCAATACCTAACAACGGCAAAAGCGCAACAGCAAAAACGATAACACCTATACCTCCAAGGCAATTCAAAATAGAACGCCAAAGCAAAATCGGCTTTGGCAAGGCTTCTACATCTTTAAAAATCGTGGCTCCCGTGCCGCTGATTCCGGACATAGCTTCAAAAAAAGCGTCATGAAAATTATCAACGCAGCCATACAAAACAAACGGCAAAGCCGATAAAATACTGATACTCAGCCAGCTTGTCGTCGTCAGTAAATATCCTTGCTTAACACTGATATTATTAACCACTGTTCTATTGGATAAAAAAAGCGACATTCCGATAAAAAGAGTAAACAAGGCCGCATTTAAGAAATACGACCAAGACAAATGATTGGCATACATATCATAACCGGCCACTGTCAGCATTGCACAGCCCAAAACGCTGATAAAATAACCGTTAATCATTAAAACCAGCTGCCACATCTCTTTCTTTCCGAAAATTTTCTAATTCAAAAATTTATCGAGCAGTTACTTTATCCGAAAAACCGTTTTTAACCATCAAATTATTGATATCCGTTTCTCCGACATAACATTCAGCCGTTGCAACCTGTCCTTCTTTGGTATAAGCTAAAATTTGGCAAAGAACTTCTTCATCTTTGACCAGATTTTTCAAAAAGACGCCGGCTTTAACCCCTCTTCCGTTTAAAGGATTGGAATAAATGCCATACAAAAAGATATAAGTATCATTCACTGTCAATTCATTGGCATTATGAATCTTTGCTGTCCCTCTGACTTCAACCGGCTCATTTAAATAATTCAAACTGTCAAATTCACCATAATGACGGCTATAATCAAAATCTTCCGTAGCAACAGGCTGCTGCACTGCAACAACTTTCGGCTGTTCTTCAACTGTTGTTTTTTCCGGTTTTATAGGTTGTTCATAATAGTTTTCGGTATTATCTTCCGCCCGACGAATATCACCGATATTAACCACCTCTGAAGCTTCTTCCGCTAAAATATCGACTTTTTGCGGAGCCCGACCGCTGGCTTTGGCAAACATCTGGCGGCGAATTTCACGCTGACCTGTTGCATAATTGCTTTCAACCAATGTATCAGTGCCTTTTTCTTTTTGAGTATGAGGAATGATAATTTGTTCATTTACATCATGAACCAATTTGACATACCAATCATAAACTTTTTCAGGTTTAACACCATACATAACCGGAATAAAATAGGCAATTGCTCCGAGCGCCGCTAAAAAAAACAAGCAACGCAACGGTTTGCGAAAAGGATAAGTTATAAACATAACGATTTTATGAAAAACACCGGTTGCACCGGAAATTTGTTTAATATCTTCTTCTTTTTTCTTACTACTCAAAGCCATATCCTTTTCTCCGCTTATTACATTTTAAAGCTAACCGTTAATTGCAGCCAATTCAAGCAAAAAAGAAATCAGTGAATATTTTTTCGCAAAAAATCAGGCAATTCATCAAGAGCCGAAGCTCCAGCCGCACCGCGGTGCCCGCCGCCGCCGAATTTAGCCGCCAAACGAGACACATCAACCTCTTTTTTTGAAGAATAAAAAGACAAATTCCATTTACGCTTGCGATTCATATAAAAATTAATCATAACATCATAATATTCACGGTTTTCCAATGAATCGTAAAAAGACGAATATCCCTGCGGCATATTGGCGCAAATGCATTTCAAACCATCTACCTCGGCTTCAAATGCCATGCTCCTGACCAGTCGGTAATTGCGGACATTTATCCAGCTCAAAATTCTTTTGCCTTCTTCAATCATAGCTTCGATATTCAAGCGGTTTTCAAAAAGCTCCGTCCAAATTTTATCATCAGGACTGTTCACGCCGAAAGACTGCATAGCAAATTCAAACGGGCGCACACGCGGGTCACGCAAATCAAACAAATCATTTTTTGCCAAAAGCTCAACTCCGAGCGGAACCGGACAATCGGGATAGAAATATTGCCAGCATAGTTCTATTGCGGCCTGCCCCACACGGCGCACGCCTTTGATTTCTTTTTTCCCTTTTAAAATTTCAGCATTATATTGATCGATAACCGAAGCATGATGATCAATCCATGTAAAATCTATTTTTTCGCTTAATTCAAACATAAAATCGACAGGCAAAGCAAAATCGCAAACAACAATTTTGTCGTGTTGTGCAATAATATCATACGGAATTTCCATATCATGGTTAAGTCCCAACAATTCTGCTTCGGGGAAAACTCTTTTGACAATCGCGCCAGAGCCTTTTCCGTCATGGTCTGCTATATGATAGATGCACAACATATTTTTTCTCCTAGTCCAAGTTTATTTCCATATTGTCAAATGCCGGTTCAACATTTTGCGGCGTAATATTACGAATAACATCATAGTCGCATTCAGCTGCCATATGGTTTATCACCGCCATTTTGGGATTAACTTTCTTTATATCGGATAAAATTTCATCCAAACTGGCATGAAATTCTGAACCTTCGGGGGTTGTCAAAGGTACAACCATTAATTTTACAGGCTTTTTAATCATATCAAAAGCTTTCTTTTCCAAATGACGGTAATCGGCAATATAAACAATATCACCGTCATTGAAAATATATCCCGTAGAAGGCACAACATGCCCTATCAGTCTAATCGGCGTAATTTTCAAATCATTGATAAAAAACGGTTTATAATATTCAACTTCATTGGCAATCAAACTGGGATGGGTCGAAACGTCATTGGTATGTTCGGGAGTTGCCAGCAAATACGGAAAACGGGTTTTAATAACTTTTAAGGTACTTTCCGTTCCGTAAAAATTAAGACTGCTTCCGTTTACACGGTTAATTTCGCGCAAATCGTCAATTCCGTGCAAATGATCGGCATGCGGATGCGTATAAAGCACGGCATTCAGATGGTCAATATGCTTTGACAACAATTGACTGCGCAAATCCGGCGAAGTATCTATTAATATTTTGGTATTGTTATATTCTAAATATACTGTTGTACGGGTGCGGCAATTTTTCGGATTGTTCGGATCGCATCTGCCCCAGCCGATAGCAATAGCCGGAACTCCAGGAGCGGCGCCGCTGCCCAGAATAGTCATTTTATACATCAGTATTTATACCTCCCTTTATCACTGGCCTTGCGGAATAATTTATAAAAATTTTCAGATGTTATTTCCGCAATTTCCTCATAAGAAATATTTTTTATTTGAGCTAACTTTTCAGCTACATACCGAACATTTGCTGGTTCATTGCGGTGTCCTCGCAGCGGAACGGGCGCCAAAAAAGGAGAATCTGTTTCCACCAACAGCCTGTCATTGGGAACTTCGGCAAAAATATCCCGCAAATCACCGCTTTTATTAAACGTGATAATTCCTGACGCCGATATGTAAAATCCGATTGAAAGAGCAAATTCCGCCAGTTTTTCAGATCCAGAAAAACAATGTATTTCACCGCTGAAAGTTTTTTGTTTGTAAGCTTCTTTCAAAATTGCAATTGTGTCATCGTCTGCATCGCGCGTATGTATAATAAGCGGAAGTCCGGTTTCCTGCGCTGCTGCAATATGTGCTTTAAAAACATTAAATTGATTTTCTTTGGTACTGTAATCATAATAATAGTCCAAACCGCATTCACCGATGGCCACAACTTTTTTATGTTTGGTCTTTTCAATCAAAGTTTCAGCCATCAAATCGGTGTTTTCATCGGCATTATGAGGATGCACGCCAACGGCCGTATAAATAAAAGGATATTTTTCAGACAAATCCAATTGTCCGTCAAAACCATCTAAACCGTTTCCCGCATTCAAAACAGCTGTTACGCCGTTTTCTTTCATATGCTGAATAATTTCGTCAATATCACCTTCAAAATCATTAAAATCAATATGGCAATGACTGTCTACTAACATATTTCTCCCTCAGTTTATTTTGCACAAGCGTCCGATAACATTAATCAAAACCTGCTTTTTATCCATATTCAAACTTTCGGCCTGCCGAAAGCAATGAACAGCATTTTCCCAAGCTGAAGCCATTTCTTCAACCTGTGCGCTGCCGGCTATATTATCCGAACAAAACTTCAAAATCAATTCACAGGCCAAATTATAACTGTTTTCATCAGCAGCGGCGCTGTTAACCCACGCCAGCAAATCATCAATTTTAAATTTTTGTTTTGCATATATAATATCTTGCAAGCCTTTATAAACCTTTAATGCCTGACCATCGGCATAATTAAGCGCTTTTCCTATGCTTCCCGACGCTATTGCCGCCAGACCTTTAATTTCTTCTTCACTCAGCTGCGGACGATATCGGCGCAGCAAACTGACTATATTTTCTTCTTTTAACGGTTTCAAAACTAGCTTTGAGCACCTTGATTTTATAGTCGGCAGCAAACGTCCGACATTATGGCTAATTAACATCAAAATGCTTTTAGCGGGCGGCTCTTCGAGAATTTTAAGCAAAGCATTGGCTGCTGCCGTATTCATATCGTCAATACTATCGATAATCACTACGCGCCAACCATTTTGCGAAGATTTTTTTGCCATAAATTCATTAATTGTTCTGACATCATCTATTCTGATAAAAGCCGATTTTTTCAAATTTTGCATATCAGTTTCATTCATAGCCTCGCCGTCGCGGATAGCTTTTATAAGTTTTTTACGGTCGGTTTCAATATAATCGCGTTCAATAACTTTCAAATCAGGATGCGAGCCGCTGCTGATTAAACGATTTGATGCACTGTCCGGACTTGTGTTCAAGCTGTTTTTTCCGCGTCCCTCATCAAGCAAAAAGCGAGCGAATTTATAGGCAAAAGTTGCTTTTCCGATTCCTTTTTCTCCTGAAATCAACCAGGAATTGTGCAATGTCTGATTATTATAAGCATCCAAAATTGCCTTTTCGGCTTCCTCCTGACCAAGCAGAAAAAAATTATTTTGAGGTGTTATTACATCCGGCTCAGACATTTATAAGCCTTTCATCAATAACCTTAACAATGTCATTATGCAAATCCTGTACAGATTGTTCAGCATTCAAAACGACATACCGACTTGCTGTTTTGGCAATTTCCAAAAAACCATTTCTTAAATTGTTGTGAAAATCCAATGTTCGACTTTCGAACCTGATTTCCTGTTCCTCATATTGGCTGTTTTTCACCATTGAACGTGACAGCCCTATTTGAGGATCAATATCTAAAATCAAAGTCAAATCAGGATAAAAATCACCAACAGTTATATTATATAAATCTTCCAAAATTTTTTTAGGCACTCTTTTATTATAACCATAATATTGATAAGCCATGGTAGAATCGGCGAAACGATCGCTGATTACCCAGCTGCCTTTTTCCAATGCCGGCCAAATTTTTTGCTGCAGATGAATACGGCGGTCTGCATAGTACAAAAGCGCTTCGGCAATAGGATCAAATTTGTCTTTATCTCCTGTACACAGCAATCTGCGCAGTTCTGTTCCTATTTCCGTCCCCCCCGGTTCTCGGGTAATGACCACATCTATTCCTTTAGAAGATAAATATTCTTCAAGCAGCTTAACTTGCGTGGATTTACCGGTTCCTTCTCCGCCTTCAACCGTAATAAAACGACCAACCATCAATTATTCTCCAAACAGGAAATAACTTATATTGCTTCTGATTCTTCCGAAAAATCCCAATTTTTCAACATTGTGATCCGCATACAACGGAATTACGCGTGTTTCCTGCCCCTCAACTTCAAGTTTGACTTCGCCGAGTTTTTGCCCTTGCTTAACAGGGGCTTTAACCGGTTTTTTATACACAGCAGTCAGCTTAGCATCGCGCGCTGCGCTGCGTGGCAAAGTAAATACTTCATCTTTTCCGGCAACCAAATCAATATTTTTTTCGCTTCCCATATAAACCGGAACCGAAACCACTCTTTCATATTGCTTAAACACTTTATAATTATTAAATTCGCGGAATCCCCAACCCATCAGTTTTTCTGCTTCTTCCGAGCGCTCTTTATTAGAACTCATACCGCTCATAACTTCAATCAAACGGCGGCCGCCTCTTTTAGCCGAAGCAGTCAGACAATATCCCGCTTCATCGGTATGTCCCGTTTTAAGACCGTCAGCATCCTGCATTGTATAAAGCAAAGGATTGCGGTTGCCTTGCACAATATTATTGTATGTGAAAGTTTTCTGAGAAAAAATAGGATAAAATTCAGGAAAATCATGTATTAATGCCCGTGCTAAAATAGCCAAATCTTCCGAAGACATTTTATGGTCAGGCGAAGGCAGTCCCGTCGAATTTTCAAAATGAGAATGTTTCAGTCCCAATTCAGCGGCTTTTTCATTCATTTTTACGGCAAAATCTTCTTCTGAACCGGCTAAATTTTCAGCAACCACAATACAAGCGTCATTTCCCGATTGAATTAAAATTCCTTTAATCAAATTTTCAACCGTTACTTTAGCGCCAATAGGCAAAAACATTGTAGAACTGCCGCTTGCCGCGCCGCCTTTTCTCCACGCATTTTCACTGACCGTAAAACTATCTTCCAATGATAAAGAACCATCTTTGATTTTGCTGAACAAAATATAAATAGTCATCAATTTGCTCATAGATGCCGGAGGAACTGCCGTAAAAGCATTTTTGGCATAAAGATATTCGCCTGTATCATAATCCATTAACAACGCATTTTTAGCTTTTGTTTCAATAGCTTGCACTTGAACGGCAACAGCTGTCGTTGCCAAAGTCAATACTGACAAGAATGTATAAAATTTCATTTTTACCTCTAATTTTCAACGATGTGAGCCGCAGGAATTCCAAAATCGCGAACTTTAGCCTGCATATTCAAAGCCGATGAATGTTCTTTATACGGTCCGATTCGAACACGGTAGAACGATTTTCCGTTAACTGTTGCCGAACTGACATGAGTTTGACCAAATTTTTTCAATCTTGAACTCAAAGCCAAAGCGGAGTCGTGATTTGTAAAAGCTCCTGCCTGCACATAAAAGCCTTTTGCCGCGACCACTTTTTCCGTAACTCTTGCCGATGCTTTTGAAGTTGCCTCGGAAGATGGAATTTTCAAAGTTTTTTCTTCTTCAGGAGTATAATTATAGTCAGGTGTAACATTATTATACGCTGTATCGGACGCAGAAGGCGCTGCAACGGTAGAACCTGCAATTGCCGGCATTTCCGCGGTATTAAGTTTGGCGACAGGCGCCGCGTTAACATCGGAATATGTTGTGTTTCCCAAAAGCGCCGCTTTTAAATTTTTGCTCTCTTTTTCAAGAACTTCAACTCTTACTTTAGCTGTTCCCTGCTCTAAAAAGCCCAACAATTGAGCAACTTTTTTAGAAACATCAACAATGCGGTTTCGGGCGTATGGGCCTCTGTCGTTAACTCTGACTACTAAAGAACGGCCGTTTTCAAGGTTGGTAATACGAACAATAGACGGTAGCGGCAATGTGCGATGCGCCGCGGTCAAGCTGTGCATATCATATTTTTCGCCGTTAGCGGTTCTTTTGGCATGAAAATCAGGTCCGTACCACGAAGCAATACCGACTTCTTTATAAGAATAATCTTCTTTTGGATAGTACCAGCGTCCGAGAATTTTATACGGATTTCCAACTTTATAAACCCCGCCCTGATTTCGAATAGCAGCAGCTTGTTTTTGCGGAGGATCGGTTATATCCGGCGATGAACTTTCACAGGCTGCAAGCCCCAAAATCATTGTTCCCATGGCGCAAAAGCGCACAAATTCAGCTATTTTCATATTTTCCTCTAGTCAAATTTTGGCGTATTTTATACTATATTTTACGGCTCGTAAAGCCATATTAAGAAACAAAATGCAAAAAAAATCTCATATTGCCAAATAATTTTTGCATGCTATGATTTCGGCAAATAAAACTTCTTATGAGGAACAAAAAATGAGTAGAAAAAATCTGTATTTCACAATTCTGATTGCCGCACTTATACTTATTGCAGCAGCCTTTCTTTTAAATATTAAACCGATTGCCGTCACTTTGGGCGTTATGCACGGCATGATAAATGAATGGCCGGTTTGGATATCCGCGGTTATTTGCGCTTTTGTTTTTTCAAAATTCAAAAATTACTGGCTGGTTATGCTGGGATGCGCTTTTGTAACTTCCTGCGCCGTACAGGCATTTTTGTTTTCACCTTTAGTAAAAGCCGGTTTCTACACAATAAGTGTACGCGCTTTATTGTTCATGTGCATAGTCTTTATTATCGATTATTTAAGATTAATTTTTAAAAGATAAAAAAAACACTTGACGTTTGAAATTGTTTTGGATAAAAACATAACAGTTTCGAATGGAGAGTTGGCAGAGCGGTTTAATGCACCTGACTTGAAATCAGACGTAGGGCAACCTACCCGGGGTTCGAATCCCTGACTCTCCGCCAATCAAAAAGAGCGCTTTTCATAGCGCTCTTTTTTTATATCAAGATAACCACAGCAAAAACCGCCTGCTCCGCAAAGAGCAAGCGGTTTTCATTTACGAAAAAATCAAAGCTAAAAAGTATATCTGATACCGGCAACAGCTTCCCACATATCGTCAAGATATCTGGTTCCGACATAATTGTAACGCCCCATGATTCGGGCAGATACATGATCTGTCATATTATATTGGGCACCGAGACCAAAACGATATCCGACTTTATTGGTATCGTTGCTGTGTCCCTTATAGCTCGTTTTCACATTATAATCGCCCAAACCGATAGAGGCCAGACCATTAAACATACCTTCGCAGCCCAACGGCAAATATCCTGTCAAATCCATACCATAACTGAAAAAGCGGTTTTTCAGTTTATGTTCTCCGACATGAACAGAGCGTTTCATTGACTGCTGATAATAAAATTCAGGTCCGAAAAATTCGCCGAGTTTTGCACCGATATTGGCGCTGAACGAATTATAGCTGTGCGGTAATTTGTGCCGTGTATTTTTATAGTTTACATTGGAATAATTATAATCGGCACCGATATAAGGTTTTACTTCTTTAGCCATATTCTTCATATCATATGCATTGGCATTTGCAGACATCAAAACAGCTACACCAGCCAAAAGTAATACTTTCTTCATATTCAAACTCCATTTAATTAAACAGAAAATTATTAAGTAGTCTTTCTTGATATATAAATCGTTCTTCCAAATTAAAGGGTGCAAATAAAAAAAAATATGCTAAATTAGAACAAAAATGGAGAATATTATGCACTGCCCTGAAAAAAACTGTTCCTTCTGCCCTCGTTTAGAAGCGTTTCGCAATCAAAACAAAATTAAATTTCCACACTATTTTAATGCTCCGGTTCCATCATTTGGAAACATAAACGCTCCGTTTTTGATTGTCGGCATGGCTCCTGGATTAAACGGCGCAAACCAAACAGGGCGCCCTTTTACAAACGACTATGCCGGCGATATTCTTTATCCGTCATTAAAAAAATACGGCTTTGCAGCCGGAACTTATCTAAAAAAGGCTGATGACGGCTTTGAATTGACTTTTGCACGCGTAACCAACGCCGTGCGCTGTGTTCCGCCGCAAAATAAGGTTATTGCCGAAGAAACGAACAATTGCCGCCAATTTCTGCAACAAGAAATTGCATCTATGAAAAATTTGAAAATTATTCTTACTTTAGGAACTGTGGCGCATAACGCCCTGCTTTCCGCTTTGGGATATAAAAAAAGCGCTTTCAAATTTGCACACGGAGCGATTCATCACTTAGAAAAAGAAAATTTGCTGCTGGTTAACTCATACCACACTTCCCGATATAATATCAACACAGGCGTTCTCACTGCTGATATGTTTGACAATATTATCCATACAATTCGGGAGAAATTAAATGTCTTATGACACATTGCTGCAACAAGGGCTGAAACTTCATCAACAGGGAAATTTAGACGCCGCCGAACAAATTTATCGGCAAGTTTTGCAAACAGTTCCCAATCAGCCAAAAATTTTAAATTTGCTGGGCTTAATAGCGCAAAGCAAAAACTTGCATGAAGAAGCCGCCGCTTATTTTGAAAAAGCCATAGCCAATGACTTTAACAACTTTGAACTTTATTTTAATCTCGGCTGGTCTTTGGCTGCATTAGGAAAATATCATCAGGCAATCAACGCCTATCAAAAAGCGCTGAAACTGAAACCTGATTTAAAAGAAGCTTATAATGCACTGGGAGAAATTTATGGATTAACCGGTGATAAAGAAAAAGCCGCGCAAATGTTTCAAAATGCTTTGGATTTTGCTCCCAATTATCTTGAAGCGCAAAT